>NZ_JCANUT010000013.1:0-74455 GCF_059569095.1 Propionivibrio pelophilus DSM 12018
GTACTGCGCCCACGCTTATCGAAAGCAACTGCAACAATTCGGCATGCAAGCTTCCATGAGCCGCAAGGGCAATTGTTGGGACAACGCGCCGATGGAGAGTTTCTGGGGTTCCCTGAAAAACGAGTTGGTGCATCACAGGCGCTTTACTACGCGCACACAGGCCCGGCAGGAAATCACCGAGTACATTGAAATCTTCTACAACCGAATTCGTAAGCAGGCGAGACTGGGCTATCTGTCGCCGGCACAATTCACCCAGCAATACCATGCAAAACAGATAGCCGCTTAACCCGTTGGACTCTACGGTTGACGACCTACCTCAGTTCATGCCGACGTGCCCCTTGACCAGCACGGCCCCGGAGGCCGCGCCCCAATGGCTGATGTTGCGCGTCTTGCCCACGCCCGGCTCGCCGTGCAGCAGGCACAGGCAGGCGCTCGGACTGCCGCGCTCTTCCATGAACGAGACGGCGGCCATCAGTAGCCGGTGGTTCTCCGTTTTGACGAAATGCTGTTTCATGCGTCTTCCTTTCTTGTTGCTGTTGTAGAAAAATCGTCGCGTTAAACGGCGCCGGTTTTTACCGGGCCGCGTTCTCCCCGGACGCCGCGTCGCTGCTTCCTTCCTCGTCGTCCGCATCCTTCGGTCCGTACAGCCAGCGCACCATCTCCTCGTGGCTCATCGTTTTTTCCGGCGCTTCGTCCTCGTCCACCGGCACCGGCATGTAATCCGGCTGCGCCACCGGCATCGTCACGGCCGGGGCCAGGTCGATGACCTCGCCCAGCTCGGCCTGCGCTTCCTTGATGATTTCCTCGCCGCGCTTGACCTTGCCGGCCGCGCGGTCGGCGCGCAGCCTGTCCATCTTCGGCACCGGGAAGGCGGCGACGCTGTTGCCGTTCCACAGCGCCTCGCCCAGGAACACCCCGTCGAGCGTCAGCAGCCAGACCTTGCCGGCGTCGTGCAAGTCGTAGCGCACGCGCACCTTCTCCCCCTCGCGCAGCACGTCGACGAGGTCGCGCTTGAAATACTCGTTGCCGAACAGGCTGACCTTGCCGCGCTGCGGCTTTCTAACCTCCTCCGGCATCCACAGGGCGTGAATCTCGTTGTCCGACGGGCCGAACTGGATCGAGTCGCGGTCGAGCTTCGCCTGGTACTCGTCTTCCGGCGTGTTGCCCTTCAGTTCCCGGTGCTCGTGCTCCAGGTTGTACCGGGCGACGCACTTCTCCACGTCGTCGAGCAGCTGCCGGAACGAGGGGATGACGATCCCGCCCTGATCCTTGCGGTTCAAGAGCTTCAGCATCTTCGTCGTATGGTTCTGGTCGGCCCCGCGCCAGGTGCAGGTGGGGTAGGTGCGCGCCAGCGGAATCAGCGTCACCTGCCACAACCGCTCCAGGATGCCGCGCCCCTGCGGGTTGCCCGGAATGCCGGTTTCGTGGGCAATCCCTTGCCGTGCCAGCGTTCCGGCGATCGGGCAATCGATCATCTTGCCGGTCTGGCCGCTGCCGTTGTCGCTGTAATAAACCAGCGGCCGGGCGCGGGTCACCAGCTGGGCGTGGCGGAAAGCATCCGACACCGCCACGGTCGATTCCGAAAGGGCCACCGACCAGCCGACGATCTTGCGGCTGACCCAGTCCAGGATGAAGGTGATTTCCGGCGTGAAGGGCTGGCCGTGGATCGGGTGCTGCACCTTGGCCTTGAAACTGTGCCCGTCGCCAACCCAGATATCGTTGGCGTGGAACATCGACACGTCGCGATCGACGTAGGGTTTGAGGCCGCGCCACTCGCTTCCGGTGACCCGGCCGCGATACTTCAGCGTGACCGGCAGGCTCTTTTCGATGCGCGTCACCGTCGAATAGGACGGCACGTCGATCCCTTGCTGTACCAGCCACGTCTTCATCTGCCGGTACGCTTCGGACACCGGCGGGCGCGAGGGATGGCAGTAAAAACGCAGGAAGGCGGCGATATGCACCGGGTTATGGCCTTCCTTCTCGCGTTTCCCGGCGACCAGGAACAGACCGACATCACCGGCCAGCCGCCCCTGCTCGAAGAAGGCCATCATCCGCTGCAGGCGGGCGGCCAGCGCCTCGACACCGCCGAAAGAAGGCGCATTGCGGCGCGGTTTTACGTAGGTAACACCGGCGGCGTAGAGCAATTCCGGCCGCGCCTCGCCGGCCACCAACCGTCCCGCCAGTTCATGGCAGGCCCGCTTGATCGAACAATCCGTCGCAGCCATCGCCGCCTCAACCGCCCGGCAGAGCACCACGGCACCGTCGCGATAGGCCCGCTGGCTGTCGTCCAGGGAGGTTTCGTCGCGCTTCCGGCGCACCTGGCCACGAACGGTGACCGCATTGGAGGGGGCCTTCACGGCGGGTAGCGGGGACGTTTCGGCGACAGCGGGTAGGGCGGTCGGCGCAGCGAAGGCGAGGCCGAGAATGTGGCGTTGGGTCGCCTCGGGGAGTGAACGCAGGGCGTATTCAGTGCCTTTGCCGCGCACTTTGGTGCGATTTGCCCACAAATTTTTTTTCGCAGAACGAATCACCGCAGAGTAACTCTCTGGCATTCCCGGTAACCCGGCCAGTTCCTGGGCCGTGTACCAGCCCTTGGAAGGATCAAGCGCTTTCATGGCACTTCTCGATAAGGGGGAGGCGTCCCGCCGCTCCGCTAGAATGGCTAGGCAGGCTACCAACTTGCATATCCATCAATTTCACGGGAGACGCCTCATGGGAAAAGAAATTGCACATAGCTTCGATGCACTAGAAGACAAGGTTTACGCGCTGGAATGGGCTTATATGGCGATGGCTAAGGCGTTGCATCAGGCGAAAGCGCTGGATCTGCTTCATCTGGTGGGCGCTTTGCAGGATTGCTCGGCTCAGATGCGGGCGGGATCGCATCAGGAGCCGTATGATCTTGGGCCTGTTGCCGACGAAGTCGACTCGCTGCGCGCTTCTGTCTGGTCGCTTCAATCAACGATTGAGGAATAGCCATCGGCGCGCGTTGCGGAAGACTGGATTGGCGCTGGAGTTGCTCTCCAACGAGTGCTTGGCGGTGCATTTGATTGGCCCAGGCAATGAGCGGTTCGTGTGCCTTCTCTATTGAGTACTGGCGGCGCACGGGCCCATAGAGTCGCACCGTCGTGTGAAGTACTTCGCAGTCATCGGCCGCGGCCAGCAACGCGGCCGCAATCGCTCGTGCATCTGCCGGGGTCAGTTCCGCCCCCTCTCCGGGTAGATTGGCCAGTTCCAACAGGGGAGATTCCGTGTACGTGACGGTGTGTTTGACCATCAAGGTGCGTGGCATGCCCATCTCATTCCTCCTCGATCACGCCGTCCTTCAGCCCCAGAAGGACGGCAATCTTGTGCGACTTGCCACGGTGGCAGGGGCGTCTACCCTTCAAAATCTCATGCACCATCGAAGGGGAAAAACCATGTTCCAGCGCCCAGGCCGTCATCGTCGTCCCCGTTCGGTGAAACTGCGCCAGCGCCTTATCGCATCGCGCCTTGGACAATCTCGATTTCATCGCTTAACCTTTCTCTTTGTTTCTTTGTGTTGTGCGAATTATTCGCCGTTAAGTGCGACAAGTCAACACGAAAAGGCGATTTATTTTCGCGTCACATTCTTTTTTTTGCCAAAGGAGTAATAAATGGCGGTGAACCGCGTGAACACTGAGGTTCCAGAGAAAGTGACAACGTCACTTTCTTCAGCACCGTCGCGTCACATTCCATCGGCAGAAAGTGACGCTGTGGCAAAGCGCATCGCAGAGATCATCGGAGACCAAAAAGTGTCGTGGTTTGCGAAGGAGTGTGGCTTTGGTGAAAGCCTTCTGAGGAAGTATCTGCAAGGGGCTCAGCCGAACACGTCAAATCTTGTTTCTATGGCCAATGCAGGAGGGGTCACCGTAGATTGGTTGGCCACCGGTCGTTTGCCGAAGACGCGCTCTTCCCTTGCTGATGGAGGCTATGCGCGGCCAGAGCCTTCGGCCCCGCAAGGCACAGGGGAGGCGCGGGCCGACTATGTTGCAATTCCGCTTTATTCGGAGATCCGCGCCGCTGCCGGCTACGGCGTCGTCAATGGCCACGCGATGGCTGATGATGCCCTGATGTTCAAGGAAGAGTGGATTCGCCACGAGCTGGGCGCTCGCCCGCAGGATCTCTGGCTGATCCGCGTGCATGGCGATTCGATGGAGCCGACCTTACGGGCCGGGGATGTCATCCTGGTGGATAGTCGGGCGTCCAGGCCTGATCGGGAGGGTATCTACATCCTGCGCTTGGGCGATGCGCTGCTCGTGAAGCGCCTGCAGGTGATGCCGGGCCGAAAAATCCGCGTAACCAGCGATAACACAGCCTTTGAGCCGTGGATGATTGATCAGGAAGGAGGGGGCGACGATATGGCGATAATTGGTCGCGTCGTCTGGTCTGGAAGAAGGATGTAGCTGACCGCCTATATGTATACAGCCAGTGCCGCGTTACTTTTTTTTGGGGAATTTAAAATGCGGCCATTTATTTAACGCACGTAGACCAAATTTCGTGCAAATCCGACCATTTTTTAAGCAGTTCCGATAAAAACCGTCGCAAATGCGCGGCGCCGATTTTTTCCGGCCTCCGCCCGCCAATCCCTTGCAACACAAGGCGTCTATTACGGGGCCGCTTTTTTTGGTGCCCTGACCAGGGCGTGTCAAATGATCAGCTCCCCCATAATATGCTGGACTGAGTTCCGGTTGGCTGGAACCATAAAGCAAAAAAGCCAGTCATAAGACTGGCTTGATTGATTTTTCGCTGAATTGGCGCGCCCGGAGCGATTCGAACGCCCGACCCCTTGGTTCGTAGCCAAGTACTCTATCCAACTGAGCTACGGGCGCGCTGCAGCAACGAAGACACGCATTATATAGATGTTTTTATTTTTTTCAAGACTTTTTTAATTGAACGAGTTTGTGGTCCAGTGGTCTGTCTGTAGCCAACGTTCTGAAAATCAATTAAGCTTAAAAATCGTGCTAACAATTAGACATGGAGTATGAACCATGAGTAATAAAGGGCAACTGTTACAAGACCCCTTCCTGAACGTGTTGCGTCGCGAGCATGTTCCTGTTTCGATCTATTTGGTTAACGGGATTAAGTTACAAGGGCAGGTCGAGTCGTTCGATCAGTACGTGGTGCTGCTGAAGAATACCGTTACACAAATGGTTTACAAGCACGCTATTTCCACTGTGGTGCCCTCGCGTCCGATCAGTATTCAACAGGATGGCAATAGCGCTGAGTAGTGCAATTTTTTCTTCAGCATCGGCCTTGCTTGATCACCCACCGGCTGTTTTCGGCTTTCGTCGGTTGCCCGTTCGGGGTGCTGTGAGTTTGTGTCATGTTTGACCGGCACGCGGGTGGCGAGCGGGTTGTCATCGTTCAACTCGACTTTGGAGAGGGCGACTGCGACGAGCGTCTTGAAGAGGTTCGTCTGCTCGTGGAGTCGGCTGGTGCCGAGGTGTGCGGCGTGGTCGGCGGTCGAAGGCAAAGTCCGGATCCGGCAACGTACGCTGGCAAGGGAAAGGTCTTGGAGATCGCGGCGGAAGTGTCTGCATCCCAAGGTGAGCTTGTGGTGTTCAATCATGAGCTGTCCCCTGCGCAGGAAAGAAACCTTGAGCGATCACTGCAGTGCCGGGTCATCGATCGTACCAGTCTGATTCTCGATATCTTTGCGCAACGGGCGCAGAGTTCCGAAGGAAAACTGCAGGTCGAGCTGGCTCAGCTTGACCATTTGGCAACGCGCCTCGTTCGAGGGTGGACTCACCTTGAGCGACAGAAGGGTGGTATTGGCTTGCGCGGTCCGGGCGAGACCCAGCTCGAAACCGACAGGCGGTTGCTTGGCAACCGGGTGAAGGTATTGCGCGAGCGGCTTGGTCGACTTCAGCGGCAACGGAAAGTGCAGCGCAAGGCAAGATCCCGGGGCGACGTGCTTAGTGTCTCGCTTGTAGGGTATACCAATGCGGGCAAGTCGACGCTGTTTAATGCCCTGACGCATGCAGGGGCTTATGCGGCGGATCAACTATTCGCGACGCTCGATACGACTTCCCGGCGGCTCTGGATCGGCGATGCGGGCAATATCGTGATTTCCGATACGGTGGGTTTTATTCGGGATCTGCCTCACGAGTTGGTCGCTGCTTTTCATGCAACCCTCGAAGCGACGGCTGATGCTGACGTGCTGTTGCACGTGATTGATTGTGCAAGTCCGGCGAGAGAGCGCCAGCGGGCCGAGGTAAATAAGGTTTTGGAAGAAATCGGCGCGAGCCAGGTGCCTCAGTTGTTGGTGATGAACAAGCTTGATCTGACGGATTTACCGCCGGGCGTCGAGAAAGACGAGTATGGTAGAATTTCGAAGGTTCGGCTTAGTGCAAAAAACGGAGATGGCATGAGCTTCCTGCGTGATGCACTTGCTGAAATTGCAATGGATAGGGTTCGTTCTTCTCGCGAACGGTCAGATAAAACTGGCACAGATTTGTCCCTGGCGATTTGACGTCAGGTTCCCTCTACGAATAGACCATTGGAGTGCTTATGTCGCTTAACGACCCGCAGTGGGGAAATCGCGGCAGTGATAATGGAGGCGGCCGGCGACCCAATCAGGGCCCGCCGGATCTTGAGGAGTTGTGGCGCGACCTCAATAAAAAGCTCTCCGGGTTCCTCGGCAACAAGCGTGCTGGTGGTAATGGGGATGGTGGGGGAAGTGGCGAGCCTCCTGTCGAGATCAATCCGAGATTTCTCGGCGGTGGCATTGGCTTATTGGTCGTGCTCGTGTTGCTGGTATGGCTCGGAAGCGGTTTTTACATTGTCGATGCATCCCAGCGCGGAATCGTGCTGCAATTCGGGCGATACAAGGAAAGCACCGAGTCGGGGTTGCGTTGGCGTTTGCCTTATCCGATCCAGTCGCATGAACTTGTGAATATTTCCGGGGTTCGAACGCTTGAAGTTGGCTATCGCGGCAGCGAGAAGAACAAGGTTCTCAAAGAAGCGCTGATGCTTACCGATGATGAAAACATCATCAATATCCAGTTCGCGGTCCAGTACATTTTGAAAGACCCTGTCGACTACGTTTTCAATAACAGGGGGCCGGACGAGGCGGTTATGCAGGTTGCAGAGACGGCAATCCGTGAGATCGTCGGCAAGAACCGGATGGATTTCGTGCTCTACGAGGGGCGTGAGCAGATCGCCGTCAAGGCGGCCGAGCTTATGCAGACGATTCTCGACCGTTATGAAACAGGTATTCTGATCTCCAAAGTTACGATGCAGAATGCGCAGCCTCCCGAACAGGTTCAAGCGGCATTTGACGATGCGGTAAAAGCGGGTCAGGACAGAGAGCGTCAGAAAAATGAAGGCCAGGCGTATGCGAATGATGTAATCCCGAAAGCGAGGGGAACCGCCGCTCGCCTTTTTCAGGAAGCGGAAGGTTACAAGCAGCGGCTGATTGCCATGGCCGAAGGTGACGCCAGTCGTTTCAGGCAGTTGAATTCAGAGTATGCGAAGGCGCCGGAAGTAACTCGCAATCGCCTGTATCTCGAGACGATGCAGCAGGTTTATTCGAATACGAGCAAGGTTATGGTCGATGTGAAAGGGCAGGGCAATCTGCTGTACTTGCCGCTCGACAAGCTGATGCAGGCATCGGGCGCAACTGTTCCACAAATGAGTGGCGTGGCAGGTGATGCCATCGGTTCCTCAAGGCAAGGTGTTGGAGGGGAGGTGTTCGTGCCGGCTGATAGGGCCGATACGCGTTCCCGTGACGCCTTGCGTTCAAGAGACAGGGAGGCTCGTTGATGAGAGCAGGTCTGAATTTTTCGATAGGCATCCTCGCTGCGATCATTGCCGTTCTGGGAACGTCGATCTTCACCGTTGATCAGCGGCAATATGCGATCGTCTTCCAGTTGGGAGAAGTGCGTGATGTTCTTTCAGAACCCGGCCTTTACTTCAAGTGGCCGCTGATTCAGAACGTTCGCTACTTCGATAAGCGTATTCTCACGCTGGATACTTCGGAGCCCGAGCGCTACATCACTTCGGAGAAGAAGAACGTCCTCGTCGATTCCTTCGTCAAGTGGCGTATCGTCGATCCGAAACTGTACTACGTCTCCGTCGCGGGTGACGAGGCTCGCGCAAAAACCCGATTGTCGCAGACCGTCAATGCAGGCTTGCGTGAGGAATTCGGCAAACGCACCGTGCATGATGTTGTATCCGGTGAGCGTGACCAGATCATGGAACAGATGCGCGAGAAGGCTGACCAGGATGCGCGCAAGATCGGCGTCCAGATTATCGACGTTCGTGTGAAGCGTGTTGATTTGCCGACTGAGGTTAGCGAATCGGTCTACCGGCGGATGGAAGCGGAGCGGAAGCGTGTTGCCAACGAACTGCGTTCCGAAGGCGCCGCGGAAGCGGAGAAAATTCGTGCCGATGCCGACAAGCAGCGTGAGGTGATCGTCGCGGAGGCTTATCGCGATGCCCAGAAAGTCAAGGGCGAGGGGGATGCGAAAGCGGCGGCCACCTACTCTCAGGCGTTCAACCAGAACCCCGAGTTCTACGCGTTCTACAGGAGCTTGGAGGCCTATCGCAACAGCTTCAAGGGGAAATCCGACGTCATCGTCGTAGAGCCCAATTCTGACTTCTTCAAGTACATGAAGAGCATGGGCCGGGGAGGCGAGCACGCGGGTAAATAATGAATGCCTCGTTGCTGCTTGCCTTCGCGTTGATGCTCGTCCTCGAAGGATTGATGCCTTTTGTCGCGCCGGCGGTCTGGCGTGAGACATTTCGCCGCCTGATTCAGTTTACTGACGGCCAGATTCGTTTTGTCGGTCTCGCCTCGATGGCGCTTGGGTTAATTATTTTGATGGTTTTTCAATGAACTGGCTTCTTCCCGAACATATTGCCGATGCGTTGCCTCATGAAGCTGCGCGAATCGAACGGCTCAGGCGCACCGTCCTTGATCTGTTCCGCGTTCATGGCTACGAGCATGTCATGCCGCCGATGCTTGAATATCTGGACTCGCTGCTTACGGGGACCGCATCGGACCTGAAACTGCGTACTTTCAAGCTGGTCGATCAGCTTTCCGGGCGAACGCTTGGGCTGCGTGCCGACATGACTCCGCAGGTAGCACGAATCGATGCTCATCTGCTCAATCGACAAGGTGTTACTCGGCTCTGCTACTGCGACAGTGTGTTGCATACGCTTCCTGCGTCGCTGGCGGCGAGTCGCGAACCTATTCAACTTGGGGCGGAGATCTACGGGTTTGCCGGGATCGAGGCTGATATTGAAGTCATTCGCCTCATGGCGGAGTCGCTTGTCGCAGCGGGCGTGCCAGCATCGCGAGTCGACATCAGCCATGTCGGGGTATTCCGGGCGCTGGTGAAAGCGGCCTCGTTGTCTGAGGATCTAGAATTACGCATCCTGCAATTGCTTCAAAGCAAGGATGTACCGGGGCTTGCCGATTGCTGCGTTGCGGTGGCAGAACCGTATCGCTCGGCGTTACTTCGCTTGCCGGAACTCTACGGCGGGGCGGAGTTGTTCGAGCGAGCCGCTTCCGTACTGCCAGCGCTGCCGGAAATCGAGTCGGCCCTGAAAACCATGCGAGACCTGCAGGCCGCCATGCCGGAATTGCGTTTGTCATTCGACCTGGCCGATCTGCGCGGTTACAACTATCACAACGGTATTGTTTTTTCCGCCTATTTCCCAGGCTTTCCTAGTGCGATCGCGCAAGGCGGACGCTACGATGGTGTCGGCCAGGCGTTCGGGCGTGATCGCCCGGCAACGGGTTTTTCGATGGATTTGCGCGAAATCGCCCGGTTAAACAGAGAGGACGCGCCGAAAACGGCCATCCTGGCTCCGTATGCTTCGGGTAACCCGGCTCTATCCCAGCGGATTGCCGCCCTGCGCGGAGCTGGTGAGATCGTGGTGGAGCTTTTGCCCGGCGAGTCGCGGTGTGAGGGGCCCGTTTGTGGCAAACGATTGGTCGAGCGCGACGGACAATGGATTATCGAGACTGCTGACGGAGAATAATTGAAAATGGCCAAGAACGTTATCGTAGTGGGGACCCAGTGGGGGGACGAGGGGAAAGGCAAGATCGTCGACTGGCTGACGGATCACGCCAAAGGCGTCGTGCGTTTTCAAGGAGGGCACAACGCCGGGCACACTCTGGTTGTCGGCGAAAAGGTGTACAAGCTGAATCTCGTCCCGTCGGGAATCGTGCGTGATGGCGTCAATTGCTACATTGGCAACGGCGTCGTGCTGGACACGCACCACCTGCTCCACGAAATCAAGGAATTGGAAGCTGGCGGGATCGAGGTGCGCTCCCGCCTGAAGATCAGCCCGGGATGTCCGTTGATTCTCCCCTATCACTCGGCGCTGGACCGCGCGCGCGAAGCGGTGAAAAGTGCCGATACGCGTATCGGGACGACCGGCAAGGGGATCGGGCCAACGTATGAAGACAAGGTGGCGCGGCGGGCGTTGCGCGTCTATGACCTCTTTTATCCCGAGCGCTTCGCCGAGAAGCTCAAGGAAAACCTTGACTACCATAACTTCGTGCTGACCAAGTATCTTGGCGCGGAAGCTGTCGATTATGACGAAGTGCTGACGCGGGCGATGGCCGACGCCGAGCAGATCAAGCCCATGGTTGCAGACGTCTCTGCGGCGTTGCACGCGGTCAACAAGGCGGGATTCAACCTGCTGTTCGAAGGTGCGCAAGGCGCCTTGCTCGATATCGATCACGGTACCTATCCGTTCGTTACCTCGTCGAACTGTGTGGCGGGCCAGGCTTCGGCCGGATCCGGCGTCGGTGCCTGCATGTTGAACTACGTGCTGGGAATCACCAAGGCTTACTGCACGCGTGTTGGCGGTGGTCCGTTCCCGAGCGAACTGGATATCGAAACTGCCGGAACGCCGGGGTACCAGATGTCGCAAAAGGGGCGGGAATTCGGCACGGTCACCGGACGCAAGCGTCGTTGCGGCTGGTTCGACGTACCTGCGCTCAAGCGTTCGGCCCAGATCAACGGCGTGACCGGTTTGTGCATCACCAAGCTGGACGTGCTCGACGGCCTCCCGGAACTGAAGATCTGCACGGGCTACCGGTTGCATGGAGGCGTCGTTGATTTGTTGCCGATGGGTGCGGACGATGTCGCCGGTTGCGAGCCGGTGTTCGAGACCTTGCCGGGATGGAGCGAATCGACCGTTGGCGTGAAATCGTTCGACGCGCTCCCCGCCGCGGCGCGGGCCTATCTCCAGCGAATCGAGGCATTGTGTGAAATGCCGATCGACATCGTTTCGACCGGACCGGAGCGCGACGAGACGATTTTGCGTCGCCACCCGTTCCAGTAGTTCGTGCAAGCCTCGGTCATTCGTCCCGAAAACCGGCGTTACGCCGGTTTTCTGCTTTCGTTGAGCGGAAATACTGAGGCACGGGTAAATCATGGGGCTGCTTGACTGGTTCAAAAACCGATCGGAGCAGTTCAGCTCCGACGAGCCCACCGACGAAATTCTGGCGAGGGCAGTTGAGAAAGCGGTGACGCTGACCAATCCGCGCCTGAAACTCGTCGATGATTATCTGGAAAGACTGCGCGGGCCGGTGGCTCGCAGTGTTGACTACCTCCGTACGAAACTGGCGGATCTTCCTCCGGAAATAGATGTTTCGGTTGCCAATTGGGCAACAGAACCGGCATTGCGCGCATTTTTCGCCAGACCGGAGGATTTGTCCGGCGCCTTGGGGCGCTCGCGCAATCTGCGAACCTTTTTCGGGAAATATCCGGAACTGGAGCAAGCCCACATCATTCTCGGGATGACCTACAATGAACGACATGTTCAGGGGTTATCTCTGCGCGGTGATGTCATCAGGCAGGACGCCACGCAAGCCGTCATCGACTTCTCCGTGCCGCGAATGAGAATCTGCGGTCACACGGATCAGGAGGTCAGGCGCTTGCTCGGGGCGCAGTCGTTCGAATATCTCGTTGCCCAGGCGATGACCGAGATTTCGGAAGTGCGTTCGGAGCGTTTGGAACTCGAGGATAGCCGTAACCTGATTCGTGCCAGGCTACGTCTCCTGCAACAGCAAGGGCCGGGGCTCGGGTCTGTTTTCGAGGCGGCTCCGGAGAGCGCGGAACACATGAAACTGGAGTCCGCGCTCCTCGAAAACGAGCGGCTGCTGGATGAACTGGGCAGTTCGCAGGAAGTCCTGGAGCACGAACTCCAGGCTCTCTGCAAGGTGCTGGATGATCCGGAGCGATACTTCCGTTTCGAGCGTACACGGCTACGCCTGAGTACGTTGAACGTTGTGCTCGACGAATCGAGCAGTGACGTCGCTTCGGACGTCGAATTCACGATGGCCGTTCTGTCCGGCGTTCCCAAGGTCAAGCGGGCATTCGTGCTTGGGCGGATGAAGCGTTCGGAACTTCCGGCGTTGAAACTTGATATCGCGAATGCCGAACGCTTTCTGTAATCAGCGTCTTTCGGTCGAGGGCGGGATGCAGTACGTTGTGCATCTCGTTGGTACGGCAACAAAAAAGCCGCAAACCCGATGGTCGTGCGGCTCTCTGTTGCTTCTATGGCTTCTTTGCCCGGAATCGCTTTTTTGGTGCCCAGGAGAGGACTCGAACCTCCACAGTGTTGCCACCACCAGGACCTGAACCTGGCGCGTCTACCAATTTCGCCACCTGGGCGATTCCGGAGAAGCGCGCATTCTAAAGGAACATAAAAAAATGTCAATAAAGAAACTCTCGAAGATCAGAAGGAAAGACCCGCATTTTCACCGCGAGGCGGCCAAATACGACCAGCCTTTGCCGTCGCGCGAGTACGTGGTCATGATCCTTGAACAGCAGGGCAAGCCGGTGAGTTTTGCTCATCTCTGCGACTTGCTCGACATCCACAAGGGCGAAGAGACTTCGTTCGAGCGGCGCCTGGGGGCGATGGAGCGCGAAGGGCAACTGATGCGCAACCGCAAGAACGCCTACATCCTGCCCGAACGTGCCAGCCTGATCGCCGGCCGGATCGAGGGGCACGCGGACGGCTACGGCTTCCTCGTTCCCGACGATGGCGGCGACGATCTTTACCTCGATGCCAAGCAGATGACCAAGGTATTGCATCGCGATCGCGCCCTGGCGCGGGTCATCGGCCTCGATCGCAAAGGTCGGCGCGAGGGGGCGATTGTCGAAGTACTGGAGCGGGCGAACAGCAAGGTCGTCGGGCGGGTGCTGATCGAACACGGAATTACGGTCGTTGTGCCGGAGAACAAGCGGATCAATCAGGACATCCTGGTCGTTCCCAACCGGCAGGCGGACAAGCGGCTGAAAGTGAAGGCCGGGCAGGTCGTGGTGGTTGAGATCATCGAGCAGCCCGACCGGCATTCCAAACCGATCGGGCAAATCATTGACATCCTCGGCAACTACGCCGATCCGGGCATGGAAATCGAGATTGCCCTGCGCAAGCACGATCTGCCTTTCGAGTTCTCGGCCACAGCGATGGCCGAAGCGGAAAAATATCCCGAGAAGATTCGCAAATCGGAATGGTCAGACCGCGTCGATCTGCGTGACGTGCCGCTGGTGACGATCGACGGCGAGACGGCGCGCGATTTCGACGACGCCGTCTTTGCCGAGAAGAAGGGCAAGGGATGGCGCCTGGTGGTGGCCATCGCCGACGTCAGCCATTACGTGAAGCCAGGGATGGTGCTCGATCGCGAGGCCATGGAGCGCGGCAACTCGGTTTATTTTCCGCGCCGGGTCATCCCGATGCTGCCCGAGAAACTGTCCAACGGGCTGTGCTCTCTCAACCCGGACGTCGATCGTTTGGCCATGGTCTGCGACATGGACATCAACACGCGCGGCAGCATCAAAGACTTTCGTTTCTACCCGGCAGTATTTCGTTCCAAGGCGCGCCTGACCTATACGCAGGTCTGGGGCTGGCTTTCCAAGGCAACGAAGCCCGAGGGCGATCTCCATGTCGGTCTACAGCCGCAGTTGCAGGACCTTTACGCGTTGTTCAAGGTCTTGCTCCGGGCGAGACACCGGCGGGGGGCGATCGATTTCGAGACCATCGAGACGATGATGCTGTTCGACGATCAGAGCAAGATCGAGAACATCGTGCCGACCGTGCGCAATGACGCGCATCGGGTGATCGAGGAATGCATGCTGGCGGCCAACGTGTGTGCCTCGGCCTTCCTGCAAAAGCACAAGCAGACCTGCCTCTACCGCGTCCACGAGGGGCCGACGCCGGAAAAGCTCGAAGGACTGAACAACTTCCTCAAGGAGTTCGGCCTGACGCTGCCCGGTGGGGAGGATCCGACGGCCAAGGACTACGCGGCGCTGCTCGAAGCGGTGAAGAATCGTCCGGACGCCCAGTTGCTGCAGACGGTGATGCTGCGCTCGCTGCGCCAAGCGATGTACAGCCCCGACAACGTCGGCCATTTCGGGCTTTCCTACGAACACTACACGCATTTCACCTCGCCGATCCGGCGCTATCCCGATCTGCTGGTGCACCGCTCGATCAAGGCGGTGCTGAAGGAAAAGCACTATTCGCCGGGGGACTGGGAGCAGATCGGACTGCATTGTTCGATGACCGAACGGCGGGCCGACGAGGCGACGCGCGATGTGGTGAACTGGCTCAAGTGCTACTACATGCGTGACCGGATCGGCGAGGAATTCGACGGTACGATTGCGTCCGTGGTGCCGTTTGGCGTGTTCGTGGCGCTCGACGCGGTGTACGTCGAGGGGTTGGTGCATGTGTCCGAGCTCGGCGAGGATTACTTCCAGTTCGATTCAACGAAGCATCAGATGCTTGGCGAGCGCAGCGGCCAGCGCTTCCGGCTGGGCGACCGCCTGCGTGTGCGGCTGGTCCGGGCCGATCTGGAAACCGGGCGCATCGACTTTGTCCTGGGAACGCCGTCGTTCGACATGATGCCGGCGATTCCGCCCGCGCCGGTGATCAAGAAGAGGGCAAGCGCGAAGCGCGTCCCGGCGAAGAGTGCCAAGGTCGCGCCGACTGCTTCCCGGAAACCTTCGAGCGCATCAGCAAAAGTCGCGTCGAAGGCCAAGCCGCGTAAACCGGCGAAATCCAGGCGCTAGTCATTCGCCTGTCCGGCGCGGTGGACGAGCTTTCGCAGTTCCACCGTCCACAATACGCAGCTGCTGATGGCGATGCTGACCGCCCACTCGCCTACGGTGAGTGGCTCGGTGTGAAATGCCGTCTGCAGGAAGGGGGTATGTACGACGGCTACCTGCGCCAAGCTGACGCCGATGGCGGCGGCCCAGAGCCAGAAATTGCTGAATAACCCGGCAAACGCGCTGCGCGTACGAGAGCGCGCGTTGAAAGCGTTGAACACCTGGAAGAAGACCAGTGTGGTAAACGCCATCGTCTGGGCGCGCGAGGCGTCACCGGTACCGCCGGGGATCAGGCCACCGGGGAGTATCCAGTCGGTTGCCGCCAACGTTCCCACGCCCATAATTGCACCGACGAAATAGATGTCGCGCCACATCGGTGCGTCGATCACGTGGCTTGCTGGATCGCGGGGCGGGATGCGCATCACGTCGTGGTCGACCGGGTCGGCGCTCAGGGCCAGCGCCGGCGCGGAGTCGGTCAGCAGGTTGACCCAGAGGATCTGGACGGCGAGCATGGGCACGGTGATCGTCGAACCGGCTTCGCCCTGCAGGCCGATGACGCCGGCCAGGAGCACGCCGAAGAACATGAAGAACACCTCGCCGGCGTTCGACGAGAGCAGGAAGCGCAGGCATTTCTGGATGTTGGCGAAGATCGTCCGGCCTTCTTCCACGGCGGCGACGATCGAGGCGAAGTTGTCGTCGGTCAGCACCATGTCCGCTGCACCCTTGGAAACATCGGTGCCGGTGATGCCCATGGCGATGCCGATGTCGGCCTTCTTCAGCGCCGGCGCATCGTTGACCCCGTCGCCGGTCATCGCCGCGACATAGCCTCCGTCCTGCAAGGCGGAGACAATGTGCAACTTATGCTCCGGCGCGACGCGCGCATAGACCGAGCAGTTGCGTACGGCGTCGCGCAGCTGGGCGTCGTTCATCTTCTGCAACTCGGTGCCAGAGATTGCCCGTGCGCCTTTCTCGATGATTCCCAGTTCGGCGGCGATCGCGGCGGCGGTGACCTGGTGGTCGCCGGTGATCATGATCGTGCGCACGCCGGCGGTGCGTGCCGCTTCAACGGCCACGGCAGCCTCCGGGCGCGGCGGGTCGATCATCCCGACGACGCCGAGAAACACCATTTCGTCCTCATGCTGTTCCGTCAGGCCCTGTTTCACCGCCTCGTGTGGCAGCAGACGATAGGCGACCCCGAGAGGACGCAGCGCATCGGCGGCCAGTCCGTCGATCGCATTCGCCCATTCGTTGCGCCGTTGCTCGGTGAGCGGACGGGGCTCGTCGCCTACCTGCTCGTACGTGCAGCACCCCAGCAGGATGTCAGGCGCCCCCTTGGCCGTGATGCCGACGAGGCCCTCATTTATGGCATCGCGGTGGGCGGTACTCATCATCTTCCGTTCGGAGGTGAATGGCATTTCGCTAATGCGGATGAAGCGCTCATCAAGGCGGTCTCTGCTGATTCCGGCTTTGCGGGCAGCTACGATCAGTGCCCCTTCGGTCGGGTCGCCCTGGATCGTCCAGCGCTCGCCCGACTTGACCAGCCGGGCGTTGTTGGCGAGTTCCGCAGAATAAAGCAGGCGTTCGACTGCTGCATGCAACGGACCCTTCTCCAGCGGCACACCGTCATGCGACAGGCCGCCCTCGGGCGTATAGCCGGTTCCTGAAATGTCGACCGAGCCGTCCGGCACGACGACACGACGTACGGTCATCTCGTTGCGCGTGAGTGTTCCGGTCTTGTCGGAACAGATTACCGTCGTCGAGCCGAGCGTTTCCACTGAGCTAAGTCGGCGGACGATCACGTTGCGTTTGGCCATCCGGGCCATGCCCATCGACAGCGTGATCGTGTTGATGACCACCAGCCCGGCCGGAACCGCTGCCACGGCGAGGGCGACCGAGAACATCAGGATTGCCACGAAATGCCCCAGCGAGTGTTCTCCCCAGTTGAGCCACAGCAGCGTCGCACCCATGATCACGGCCAGCGTGATGACCAGCCGCCCGAGGAAATAGCCGACGTGGTCGAGTTCCTTCTGCAGTGGAGTGGGTGCCTCCAGTGCCGTCTGCAGGCTGCCGGCGATGCGCCCGATCTCGCTATTTTCTCCGGTCGCCACGACGACGGCCGAGCCGCGGCCGGTGGTTACCGACGTGCCGCTGAAGACCATGTTTTCCTGATCGCCGATGCCGGCTTCCGCGGCAATGACCTCCGGATTCTTCGACGCCGGCGAACTCTCGCCGGTCAGCGCGGCCTCCGCGACACGCAGGACGATCGATTCGATGACCCGCGCGTCCGCCGGCAGGGTGTCGCCTTCCTCGATCAGCAGGATGTCGCCGGGGACCACCTCGCGCGCAGGGATCTGGCACGGTTCGCCATCGCGCAGCACACGCGCCGTCGGTGCGGCCATCGCCTTCAGCGCTTCCACCGCTTCTTCGGCATGCCGTTCCTGCAGGTAGCCGAGCACGGAGTTGAAAATGACGATTGCCACGATGGTCAGCGTTTCGTACGGGATGCCGTGGGCGCCTTCGATCAGCCACGCGGTAAGCGAGATCGCGCTGGCAAACAGCAGCAGGATGATCAGCGGATCGGCGAACTGTCGAAGAAACTTCACCCACTCCGGGACCGGGCGCGGCGCCGGCAGCTCGTTCGGGCCGTGCAGGCGCAACCGTGCCTCTGCCTCGGAGGGGGGCAAGCCGCGCGTCCGGTCGGTGTCCAGTTGCGTGATCAGGTCGTCAACGGCAACCCGGTAAGGCGGCAAAGTCTGGCGAGGGGAGGGCTCCACCGGTCGTGTTACGGTCGCTTCGTCTGCGTTCATGGCGTCATCTTCCTTGAGATCCGTGAGACGGGGCGTTCTCAGATTTCATTCAAGACCATGGCACAGAGGTCGCCAAGGTAAAATACGCGCCCCATTCGCGCAGATTGTCGAGTCCAGCCATGTCCCAGACCACCTTCATTTACGGTTTTCACGCCATCATCGCCAAGTTGCGACATCAGCCGGAGGCGGTGCTGGAAATCTTCATCGCCGCGGATCGCCATGATGCCCGGGCGCGGGACCTGCTCAAGCACGCCGAACTGCATTCGGTCCGCGTCGTTCCCGTCGATACCGGGCGGCTGGATGGCATGGCCGGCGGTGGACGGCGGCATCAGGGCGTGGTGGCGCGGATCTCGGCGGAGGTGCGCCACGTTTCGCTCGACGACGTGCTCGATACGCTGGAAGAACCGGCTTTCCTGCTGATCCTCGACGGCATCCAGGACCCGCACAACCTCGGCGCCTGTCTGCGGGTGGCCGATGCGGTCGGAGCGCACGCCGTAGTGGCGCCGAAGGATCGCGCCGTCGGCCTGACGCAGACGGCGATCAAGGTTGCCAGCGGTGCGGCGGAAACCGTTCCCTACATCACCGTCACCAACCTTGCGCGTACCTTGCGCGAGCTGAAGGAGCGCGAAATCTGGGTGATCGGCACCGACGCCGAGGCGCAGGATGACTTGTACACGGCCGAGTGGCCGCAGGCCACGGCTTGGGTGCTCGGTGCGGAGGGCGACGGGATGCGTCGCCTGACGAAGGAGACGTGCGACCAACTGGTGACGATCCCGATGCTCGGCTCGGTGCAGAGCCTGAACGTTTCGGTGGCGGCCGGCGTCTGTCTTTACGAAGCGCGCCGCCGTCGCGGCTGAAAATCCACTACCAGGCGGCTCCAATCGGCTCCAATCAGCTCTCGGCACAGATGTCCGCGAGCAGCGGTGCGGCGATCCGGGCGTAGTCGACCGAGTTGAGGACGATCGACGTATCGAGCCGTCCGGCGTTGAAGGCGATTTCCGCGTGCTGGGCGAGCAGTTGCGGATCGACGACCAGACGGATCTCCGGTGTGAACGAAAACGGCGGGATCGCCCCGATGACGCAACCCGTCGCCGCGCTCGCCTCGTCGGGCGAAGCCAGCGAGACCTTTTTACTGCCGACAGCCTGCGCCACTTTCCTGAAATCCACCTTCCGGTCGCCCGGCAATACCGCGAGGACGAGCGTTCCCCCTTGGTCCCTGGCCCGGCACAGCATGGCCTTCGCGCCCTGGCTGACCTGCGTCCCTCGGATCGTCGCGACCCGCTCGGAGTTGCCCTCGGCGGGGTGCCGGATGACCCGAAAACGCGCATTTTCTTCCTTCAGCAAGGATTCGAGACGGTCGAACACGTTCTTCCCCTGTAATCTCAAGAAGCGAAATCGTACCGCCAAACAGTGGGTGACGATCTGATAAACTTGCCGGCCATTTCTTGCTGAACCCGGCCGGCGCGGCCCTTCTCCAGATGATCATCTTCGACCTGACCTGCAACAACGACCATGGCTTCGAGGGCTGGTTCCAGTCCCCCGAAAGCTTCGAACAACAACTCGAATCCGGCCTGGTTTCCTGTCCGTGCTGCGGCTCCGTCGACATCCGTCGGGTTCCTTCCGTCGTGCATGTCGGAAAATCAGTGTCGCAGGCGACGAACTCCGGCGACGGCGTCACGGCTGTCAATCCTCAAGGTGAACTGCTCGGGGTCTATCAGAAACTGATCTCGGCGATCCTCGCCGGGAGCGAGGACGTGGGCAAGGAATTCGCCAGCGAAGCGCGGAAGATTCATTACCTGGAAGCGCCGGCGCGATCGATTCGCGGTCAGGCGACCACGGAGGAGTTCGAATCCCTGCGTGAGGAAGGTATCGAGGTAGTGCAGTTCCCGGTTCTCAACAAGGATGAACTGAATTAGCGCTTGTGGTTCTAAGTTTCCCCAGAACGTCTTGGTAACCCTGTGGATAAGGTCTGGATAAGCGCGCTAGGTCGATGGCGGGGCAGGGTTTTTTTGCCTTGCACAAAAAATGGGCACGACGCTGATCCGCGCCGCGATGTCGATTGTTTTTCGGGGCAAAGTTGATGCAGAACCCCGGGGGCGATGATCTGCCGCGCGAACTGCCGCGCGAACTGCCACGCGAATTGCCGCGATGCACCGATTGCATCCATTACTACATTACCCACGAACCTCGCTTCCCGTATGGCTGTCGCCAGTTGGGGTTCAAGTCGGCGCAGTCGCCGGCCCGGGTCGTCTTCCAGGCATCCGCTCAGCCATGCCTGAATTTTTCACGCAAGGCCGGTCGTCCGGTTCCCGGCGGATAGACGCGAGACTCGTTCGCTGAGCACGCCTCATCTTCGTACGACCTGATCCAACGTGCGGAATGGAAGATGGGAATGTTCTGAACTAGATTGAAAAGCGAAAACAGGTTCAGTTCATCAACCGGGGTCCAGCTTGGGCCGTTTTGCGCAAGAGCCGTCCATGAAGATCCACTACGTGTTCGTACTCCTGGCGGGTTTAGGGGCGGCGGTGACTGCGTTGGCCGAGGTTGACGTTGTTCCGGTCGGGCAGACAGCGGCGACGGAGGTCTATGTCGCGGATGGCACCGTCCAGGCGATCAAGCAGAGTGTTGTTTCCGCGCAGGTGCCCGGGCGCGTATTGCAGTTGGACGTGCGGGTCGGCGACACGGTCCGCGCCGGACAGGTCGTAGCCCGACTGGATAACCGGGAATGGGTGGCGACCGAGGCCGCCAGGAGCGCCGCAATAGTCGAAGCGCAAGCCAATCTGGCGCGCGCCGAATCGGATCTCAAACGCACACAGGAACTGGCCCGGCGGAATTTCGTCAGCGCTGCCGCGCTGGATCAGGCGGAAAGCCAGGTGAAGGCCCTGCGTGCTCGCGTCGAATCGTTGCAGGCATCCAGCCGGGCCGCGGGAGCGACACGCAGTCATTCCCTGATCGCGGCGCCTTACGCCGGCGTGGTAGCGGCAACACACATCGAAGTCGGCGACATGGCCATGCCGGGCAAGCCGCTGGTGACGATATTCGAACCGGGCCGGATGCGCGTCGTGTCCTATGTTCCCGAAGCGCGCATGGACAGGCTGCGGGCGAGTCTGTCCAAAACGCCGCCGGTGGTCGAGATCGACGGACGTCGTCTATCAGGGTTGCAGACATCCATTGTTCCGGTGGCGGATCCGGGTACCCGAACCACGGAGATCCGCATCGATCTGCCGGAGAACGTAGCGGCCGTTCCGGGGCAGTTTGCCCGGACGCACTTTGCACTGGCCATGCCGGAATCCCCTTCGCGGCTGTCGATTCCGCAGGTCGCCGTACTGCGTCGAGGGGAGTTGACGGCTGTATACGTCAGGGCTGGCGACAGGTTCCAGTTGCGGCAAATCCGGCTTGGCGAGGCTTTGCCCGATGGTAGCGTCGAAGTACTGGCTGGCCTCAAGGCGGGCGAAAACGTGGCGCTCGATCCTGTCAGGGCAGGCATCGAGGCCGTGGTGCCTCCGGCAGGGAAATAGGTGGCATGAGCGACAACGCGACGTCGCGTCTCGGAATCTCCGGCCGCATCACGGCCTTGTTTCAGCGCAACGCAATAACGCCGCTACTGGCGTTGGTCCTGTTTCTGCTGGGTCTCTTCGCTTCAGTGATTACTCCCCGGGAAGAAGAGCCGCAGATCAACGTGACCATGGCCAATGTGCTCATTCCGTTCCCGGGAGCGTCCAGCGCGGATGTCGAGCGCCTGGTTGCCGGGCCGGCGGAACAGGTGCTCGACCAGATCGCCGGTGTCGAGCACATTTATTCAGTATCGCGACCCGGCATGGCGATCCTGACCGTGCAGTACAAGGTCGGTATTCCGCGGACGGAGGCGCTGGTCCGCCTTTACGACACACTGGACAGCAACGGCGACTGGCTGCCGCAAGGGCTGGGAGTCATGGCGCCCATCGTCAAACCGAAAGGGATCGACGATGTGCCCATCGTTGCCCTGACGCTTTGGTCGCGGGACATGCAGGCCTCGGCGTTCGAACTCGAGAGGATGGCGCATGCGCTCGAAGTGGAACTCAAACGCGTCAAGGGAACGCGCGAGGTAACGACACTCGGCGGCCCGGGCAATGCGGTCAACGTTCTGCTCGACAGCGAGCGCCTGGCGGCGCACGGCATGTCGATCGGCGAAGTCACGCAGGCCTTGCAGGCACGCAATCTGGTGCTTCCCGGGGGCGATCTGGTTGCCGATAACCGCCTGATCCATGTCAATGTCGGCACCTTCCTGCGCGACGCGAGGGAGGTGGGCGAAGTTGTCGTGGGGACAAGCAACGGGCGGGTTGTCTACCTGTCCGATGTGGCAACGGTGCAGGGCGGCCCGCCCGTATCGTCCCGTTACGTGTGGCATGGCCTGGCCGGAAGGAATGTGGGCGAATATCCGGCCGTGACGGTGCAGGTGACCAAGAAGCCGGGCGAGAATGCCGTCGATGTGGCCCGCTCGGTCATCGAGCGGACGCGGATGCTGAAAAACCAGTTGATCCCCGCCAACGTCGAGGTGACGGTGACGCGTGACTATGGGCAGACCGCCGACGACAAGGCCGGCAAGCTGATCCACAAATTGATATTCGCCACCGCTTCGGTCATCGCCCTGATCTGGCTTGCGCTGGGCCGGCGCGAATCCGCCATCGTCGGGGCTGCGGTCGTCCTGACGCTGGCGGCCACGCTATTCGCCAGTTGGGTGTGGGGCTTCACGTTGAATCGGGTCTCGCTGTTCGCACTGATCTTCTCGATCGGCATCCTTGTTGACGACGCCATCGTGGTCGTCGAGAACATTCACCGCCACCGGGCACTGGAACCCGAAAAGGCGTTGTGGGAGATTATCCCCGGCGCAGTTGACGAAGTCGGCGGTCCCACCATACTGGCCACGCTCACGGTCATCGCCGCGCTGCTGCCGATGGCCTTTGTGACCGGACTGATGGGGCCGTACATGAGTCCGATCCCGATCAATTCGAGCATGGGCATGCTCATCTCGCTGGCGGTCGCTTTTGTCGTTACACCGTGGCTGGCGAATCGGTGGCTCGGCCACCATCACGCGGCGGCTGCGGCTGCCGGCGAGAGTCGCATGATGCGCCTTTCGCGCCGCGTGCTCGGGCCATTCCTTGATCCACGGAGAGGGAGGCGCGCGCGCCGCAGGCTTTGGCTTGGCGTCGGTTTGGCCGTGATTGCCTCCCTGGGCCTGCCGGTCATGGAATGGGTAGTACTGAAAATGCTGCCGTTCGACAACAAGAGCGAGTTCCAGGTGGTGGTCGACATGCCTCCGGGAACGCCGGTCGAGACGACGGCGGCCGTGCTGCACGAGATGGGCGCGGTTCTGGCCCAAGTGCCGGAGGTGACCGACTACCAGGCGTATGCGGGGGCAGCGAGCCCCATCAATTTCAATGGCTTGGTGCGGCAGTATTACCTGCGTGCCGCGAGTGAACTCGGCGACCTGCAGGTCAATCTCGTCGATAAGCATCAACGGTCGAGGCAAAGCCATGAAATCGCCCTGGCGGTGCGCCCGGCCTTGCAGAAAATCGCTGCCGCGCATGGCGCGCGGGTGAAGGTTGTGGAGGTGCCGCCCGGTCCGCCCGTGCTCAGCCCGATCGTGGCGGAGGTATACGGACCGGACGAGCTGGGCCGGCGAGCCGTCGCCCGGAAAATCCTGGCGGCCTTCGAGGCGACGCCGCATATCGTCGATACGGATACCACCGATACGGCAGCGTCCCCGCAATTGACGCTTCGTGTGTTGTACGGCAAGGCGGCCAGAATGGGCGTAAGTCAGGCGCAGATCGTTCAGGCGGTGAGTGCCGCCGGAGAAGGCGCCGACGTCACGTTCCTGCACGACGAGCAAAGCAAGTACGCGGTTCCGGTCCGCCTGCAGTTGCCGTCCGAAAAGCTGTCGCGGATCGACGCGCTGCTTAAGCTGCCGATCAAATCCGCTGACGGGCGCAGCGTTCCGCTCACCGATTTCGTCGAGGTTGCAAGGGGTGAGCGCGACCGCGTCTTCCATCACAAGGATCTCATGCCCGTAACCTACGTTCTTGGCGACATGGCGGGCGGACTGGACAGTCCGTTGTATGGCATGTTCGCGGTCCGTGCCAAGCTCAACGACATGCCGCTCCATGAGGGCGGTCGCCTGGGCCAGAACTACATTCGCCAGCCTGCCGATGCCTGGCGCGGCTACGCGTTGAAATGGGATGGGGAATGGCAGGTGACCTATGAAACCTTCCGCGACATGGGCGCGGCCTACGCGGTCGGACTGATCCTGATTTATCTGCTCGTTGTGGCGCAGTTCCGCAGCTACCAGACCCCGTTGGTGATCATGGCGCCGATTCCGCTCACCCTTGTGGGCGTCATGCCCGGGCATGCACTGCTCGGAGCACAATTCACGGCGACCTCGATGATCGGCATGATTGCCCTGGCCGGAATCATCGTGCGCAACTCGATCCTGCTCGTCGATTTCATCAACCTGCAAGCCGCGGATGGCGTGCCGTTCGCCGAGGCGGTGATCCGTTCCGCCGGCGTGCGTGCGCAGCCGATCGGACTGACCGCCCTGGCCGCCATGATGGGGGCGCTGTTCATCCTTGATGATCCGATCTTCAACGGCCTGGCGGTATCGCTGCTCTTCGGCATCGCCGTATCCACACTGCTCACGCTGATCGTGATCCCGCTGCTGTACTACGCGCTGAATCACAAGCGCCTTGACCAATCGCCGAATGGATCGATCACGTGATGATCGGACCCGGAATCCCTCGGGCCGTCTGGGCTCTCGGCTTTGTCAGCCTGCTGATGGACGTGTCGTCGGAGCTGATCCACAGCCTGCTGCCCGTGTATCTCGCCACGACACTTGGTGTTTCGGTGTTTGCGATCGGCATCGTCGAGGGTATCGCCGAAGCGACGGCGCTGATCGTCAAGGTTTTTTCGGGTGCACTGTCCGACTGGTGGGGGCGGCGCAAGCCGCTCGCGCTTCTTGGCTATGGCCTTGGCGCTGCTTCGAAACCTTTGTTTGCATTGGCAACGGGGGCCGGGTTGATCGTTATTGCGCGATTTGTCGATCGCGTTGGCAAGGGCATTCGGGGCGCGCCCCGCGATGCACTGATCGCCGATATCACGCGAGCAGAAACACGCGGTGCGGCGTTCGGCTTGCGCCAATCGCTCGATACCGTCGGCGCGTTTCTCGGGCCGTTGCTCGGGATGGTCCTGATGCTGCTGTGGAACGACGATTTTCGGGCCGTTTTCTGGGTGGCCGTCATTCCGGGCTTTCTTGCCGTTTTGCTCTTGTTCCTGGGCGTGCAGGAGCCGGAGCATCTCGCGGGGCAGAAACGCACGAATCCGATCAAGCGGGAAAATCTGTCCCGGCTGCCGGCCTCGTACTGGCGGGTGGTGGGAATCGGCGCGGTGTTCACTCTGGCCCGTTTTTCGGAAGCCTTTCTCGTTCTTCGCGCGAACGAGGGCGGTCTTCCACTCGCCTATACGCCGCTGGTGCTGATCGGCATGAACATCATCTACGCAGCCGCGGCCTATCCCTGCGGCAGACTGGCCGACTCGATGAGCCACGGCCGGCTGCTCGCCTGGGGCGTGATCCTGCTGGTGGCCGCCGATGGGGTACTCGCCGTCAGCAACCATTGGACGTGGGTCTGGGCTGGCATCACGCTCTGGGGGCTGCACATGGCGATGACGCAGGGTCTGCTCGCCACCATGGTTGCTGATGCGTCTCCCCGGGATTTGCGCGGGACAGCCTTTGGTTTCTTCAACCTCGTTTCAGGTGTCGCGATGCTGCTGGCCAGCACGCTTGCCGGTTTGTTGTGGACGCAGCTTGGGGCGCGCTTCACCTTTGCCGCGGGAGCGCTGTTGGGCGCGATGGCCTTGCTGGGGATGGTGTGGCGGCGTCGGGAATGAGTTGCGCAAGAGGGGAGGGCAAAAAGGGGCAGCCATCACGCCGCGCAATCGTCCACCAGCTTTTCTAGAATCAACGGCAGCGCCGGGTTGTCATTGTCGTTGCGCCAGATCAGATGCAATTCGCTGCAAATGCCTGCTTCCAGCGCAATCGGGCGATAGGCGATGTGTTCAAAGTGCAATTGACTGGTACTTTGCGGAACCAAGGCTACGCCCAATCCGGAATTCACCAGCGCCAGCATAGTCAGCGTGGAACCGACCGTCTGCACGTAATCCGGTTCAATTTGGGCTGCGCGGAACATGCCGGTGATCATTTCATGGAACGGTTGCCAGCCGGTAAATGAATAGTTGATGAATGGCTGCTGGTGCAGAGCCTGCGACGCAAGCTCGCTCTGGTTGGCCAGTGGATGGCTGATCGGAACAGCCAATACAAAAGGCTCGCGTAGCAGACAGCGGGTCTCACAGTCTTTCTGTCCCAGCGTCGAACGCACGATGCCCAGGTCGATCTGGCGGGTGCGCAACGCCTGCAGCTGCTCGAAACTGGGCATCTCGTGCAGGGTGATGTGGATATCAGCATGGCTGAGATGCAGGTCGGTGACTACGCGTGGCAGAAGTGCATAAGCTGCGCTGGCTACATGGCCAAGATTCACCGCGCCGACATCGCCTCGGGCAATCTTTTGCGCTGCCAGCACGGCACTGTGCGCCCGTTCCAGCAGACTTTGCGCCTCGATGTAAAACGCGCGCCCGGCAGCGGTCAGCTGGACCGAGCGGTTGGTGCGGTTCAGCAGTCGCACGCCAAGCTGATGTTCCAGAAGCTGGATCTGCCGCGTCAGTGGCGGCTGCGTCATGTTCAGCCGCTCCGCGGCGCGACGAAAATTGAGTTCGGAGGCGACGGCGACGAAGCTGCGAAGTTGTCCAAGCTCCATGATTGATTCAATCCAGGTATCAAACAATCGCCACTATAGATTGGACGGGTATCGCTGGCGAATCCATTATGCGGACATTCATTTGTTTCTTTCGATCAACCTGGATGGAGTCGATTTCGATGACCGCTGCTACCCCGATTGTTTCCTCTCGTCAGGATCGCATCTGCTGGATCCAGCTGACCTCAGTCAATCTGCCGCTCAAGACCGCCGTGAGCGATGCCAAGGTGCTTACGGGTCGTCAGGCGGCGCTGAAGGAAGTTTCGCTGCTGTTCGCCGAAATCGAAACGGCGGATGGTCACTGCGGGCTGGGTTTTACCTACACCTTGCGCACCGGCGGCCCGGCGCAATTTGCGCATGCGGTAGAAGTGGCGCCGGCGCTGATCGGCGAAGATCCGAACGATATCGGCCGGCTGTGGGGCAAACTGGTGTGGGCGAGCGCATCGGTCGGACGCAGTGGTCTGGCGACGCAGGCCATTGCCGCTCTCGATACCGCACTATGGGACCTGAAAGCCAGGCGGGCCGGCTTGTCGCTGGCCAAGCTGCTGGGTGCGCATCGCGACTGCGTGCGCTGCTACAACACCTCCGGCGGCTATTTGCAGGCGTCGGTCGAGGAAATTCTGGAAAAATCCACGCAGTCGCTGGAACGCGGCATCGGCGGCATCAAGATGAAGGTAGGCCACCCGGACCGGGCGCGGGATCTGGCCCGCGTCGCTGCCGTACGCAAGCATATCGGCGATCAGGTGCCGTTGATGGTTGACGTTAACCAGCAATGGGATCGCACCACGGCCCTGCGCATGGGTGTGGCGATGGAACAGTTCAACCTGGAATGGCTGGAAGAGCCGCTGGATGCCTACGATGTCGAAGGGCACGCGGCGCTGGCGGAGAAGCTGATCATCCCCGTCGGCACCGGGGAGATGCTGACCAGTGTTGGCGAAGTCGCGGCCTATATCAAGCGCGGGGCGATCGATCTGGTCATGCACGACGCGCCGCGCGTCGGAGGGATCACGCCATTCCTGAAAGTGGCGGCGATGGCGGAAGAGGCCGGGCTGATGATGGCGCCGCATTTCGTGATGGAGATCCATCTGCACTTGGCGGCCGCCTATCCGCACGCGGCCTGGGTGGAGCATTTCGAATGGCTGGAGCCGGCCTTCAACGAGCGACTGGAAATCCGCGACGGCTACATGATCGTGCCGGATCGACCGGGTCTGGGCCTTTCGCTGGGCGAACGGCTGGGCGACTGGACTGTGGCGAAAAGCGAGTTCGGCAAGCGCGCCTGATTCGACAATGCGCGATGAACCAAAAAAAATCCCGGGCCGGTGCGGCTCGGGATTGAAATCCCATCGTTGCGATGGGTCAGGGAGGGTCAAACAGTGTCAGCGGGGGCCGCTGAAGCACGACTGCATCTTATGTCTGCTGCGAATATTCTGTCTGTACGTGTAATCACTGATTTCGTAACAGTCTGTGCTGCCTGTTTTTGAGGCGACAGGAATTTTCCCTTTTCCGATAAGGCACTACGGTACTTGTCCCGGTGTTTTCCACAGGCTTGTCCCAAGGTTCTGTGAATCGCTAGAGGCTGGAGTCCAGTTCTTCGTCCAGCCATCCATCCGGCATGGTGTTCTTCAGGAAAGCTTCTCGCTGCGATACATGGTAGGCGGCGATCGATACCCACCGCCGGCGCACCTCTTCGGTTATATCCAAAAGCGAGCCCTCAAGATTTCTGGCCTTCGGAGCGGGCTCGCGGGTGATGGTGGAATGAAGACTTGCCATGTCGTATCCCCAGACGTTCTTGTCTTGTTGCTGGGTACGTTAGGCGCGCTGCGAAACGGGTACAAGGGAGTTTTTGTAACAGAGGCGGGTGCGCGGAGTAGCGGTGACGGCGGGCCAGGCGTGTCAGCCGGCGGCCAATGCCGCGTTGGTGCGCGCACTCGATCCGCGCACCAGTAGTTCACCGCGCAGCACGATGCGGCGCACGGCCTGCGCTGGCTGGGCGATGCGGGCAAGCAGGAGCTCGATGGCTGAGCGGCCGATGTCGTAGGTGGGTTGAGCCATGACGGTGATGGCGGGGGTGACGACGCGCGTCCAGGGCATGTCGTCGAAGCCGGCGAGGGCGACGTCCTCGGGAAAACGCAGGTTGGCTTCGCGCAGCGCTTGCACCAGACCGAGCAGGATCAGCCCGCTGCTGGCAACGATGGCGTCCGGCAATTCGGCGTTTTTTTGCAGGAACTCGCGCATGGCGGCGAAGGCTTCGTCGGTGGTCGGCTTGAGCGCCTGCGTCACCGAGGGCAGCCCGGCGCCGGCCAATGCGTCTAGGTAGCCCTGCAGGCGCTGCCGTCCGGTGGCGCTGGCGGCACCATAGAAGAAGGCGATGCGGCGATGCCCGGCGTCGATAAGATGGCGGATCAGTCGTTGCGCGGCGTCGGTGTTGTCGAGCAGGACCGCGTCGGCGTCGGTGTCGCTCTCGCAACGGTCGACAAGCACGACGGGGAAGGGGAAATCGGTCGGGTGGTAGCGGGAGAGCAGGTCAAGAGTCGGGGATAGTATGACGCCGGCGACGTTCTCGTCGCGCATCATTTCCAGATAGAAATTTTCCTTTTCCGGATCCTCGTCTGCATTGCACAGCATCACCCGCATTCCGTTGGCGTAGGCGACATCCTCCACGGCGCGGCCGACTTCCATGAAGTACGGGTTGCGGATGTCCGAGACGATCAGCCCGAGGGTGTCCGTACGTTGCGAACGGAGGCGCCGGGCCGCCAGGTTGGGGCGGTAGCCGAGGGCTTCCACCGAAGCCATCACGCGCTTGCGGGCGTTCTCGCTGACGCCGGGCAGGCCGGAAAGGACGCGGGAGACTGAGGCGACGGAGAGGCCGGCGTGCTTCGCGACATCGAGGATTCGTACCATTTTGAGCGTCCTGTGAAAACGATTACGTTATATTTTCGCGGAATTATGCCTTAGTGCCGGCGTAATGGAAAAGCATTTACGTTGAATTGTTCTCCCGCTCGGTGGTCTCAAGAGGGTGCTTATAGCCTTGATGAAAGGGGTTGTCGGACGGTTTTTCAAGAGGCTTGTTGTGACGTTGTGAAAAAATGTTTGACAGAGAATATGTAATCGATTACAAAGACGCCTGTCCGATTAAGTTGTTTTCTTTTGGGGGTCAAATGGAAACGATTACAAAGCAATGTGTGGTCATCCAGGCGCCGGTTCAGACCAAGGAAGAGGCGATCCGCCTCGCCGGGAACCTGCTGGTTGAGGCCGGCTACATCGCGCCGCCGTACGTCGAGAGCCTGATGAAGCGCGAGGCGGTGTCCAATACGTTTCTCGGTGTCGGTGTGGCCATCCCGCACGGGATGATCGAGGACCGGCATCATGTATTGAATACCGGCATCGCTGTCGTTCAGGTGCCGGCGGGTGTGCAGTGGCAGGAGGGGAAGCTGGCACGGCTGATCGTGGCGATCGCTGCGCAATCCGACGAGCACATCGCCATCCTGCGTCGCCTGACCCGGCTGATGCAACAGGATGGCGCGATCGAGGAGTTGTGTACCTGCACCGATCCGGAGCGCATCATCGCCGCCTTGACCGATACCCCGTATGCGCCGGCGGTAGCGCCCGCCGCGCCGTGGCCGGCCGACGCGCAACTGGAGATCGTGCTCGATTACCCGAACGGCCTGCATGCCCGGCCCGCTACCCAGTGGGTGGAAACGGCCAAGCGTCACGCTTGCGAGATACGCGTGCTCAAGGATGGCGAACATGCCGACGCCAAGGCGCTGACCACCCTGCTCGGGTTGGGCATCGTCTGTGGCAGCAAGCTCGTTCTGGCTGCACGCGGAGAAGGTGCCGAAGCGGCTGTGGGTGACCTGGCAGAAACCATAACCCGGCTCTCGGCTGAGGAAATCGCCGACGCCGAGCGGGCACGCGTTGCCGCGGCCAAGGCACGCGCCAACGCGCCGGTGTGGAAGCCGGTAGCGGCGGCCCGTGTACAGCAGGGCGTGGCGGCAAGTCCGGGGCTGGCGGTCGGCAAGATCGTGCGCCACGAGAGCGCAGCGCTGGTCGTCGAGGATCGCTCGGCTGGCGCGATAGAAGAAGGAACGGCGCTGGAAGGCGCGCTGGGTAAGGTCGCGACCGAATTGACCGAGATGGAAGCCGAGACCCGTCGCCGGCTGGGCCCGGGCGAAGCAGCCATCTTCGCGGCGCAGCGTGAGTTGGTCGGCGATCCGCTGCTTCTGCGCTCGGCCATTGGCGATGTCATGCGCGGCCACGGCGCCGCCTGGGCGTGGAAGAAGGCGCTGGACGCACGCGTCGATCAACAGCGCCAGTTGCCCGATCCGTTGCTGGCAGCCCGCGCGCTGGACCTCAAGGATGCCGGTGAACGGGTCATCGCCGCGCTGCTCGGCGTCGAGCGCCGGGCAATGGTTCTGCGCGAGCCGACGGTTCTGGTTGCGGAAGATCTGACGCCGTCCGACACGCTGCAACTCGACATGCGCTACGTGGTTGGTCTGGCGATCAGCAGTGGCGGTCCGACCTCGCACACCGCGATCCTCGCCCGCACGCTCGGCCTGCCAGCGCTGGTCGCCGCCGGTCCCTCACTCCTGCAGATTGAAAACGGGGCTGAAGCAGTGATTGACGGTACGGCGGGTTCCCTCTATCTCGATTGCAGTGCCGCCGACATCGAGTCAGCGCGGGCCGCGATTGCTGCGCAGGCGGAGCGCAACGAAGCGATGCGTGCCGACCGCCACCAGTCGGCGACGACCGCCGACGGACACACGATCGGCGTCTTCGCCAACGTGGCCAACGCCAAGCAGGCGGCCGCTGCGGTCGAGGCAGGGGCGGAGGGCGTCGGGTTGATGCGTACCGAATTCCTCTTCCTGGAGCGAGAGACTGCGCCGAGCGAGGAGGAGCAGTACGTCGTCTATCGCGACACGCTGGCGGCGCTCGAAGGTCGTCCGTTGATCATCCGCACGCTCGACATCGGTGGTGACAAGCAGGTGCCGTATCTCGACCTGCCGCGCGAGGAAAACCCCTTCCTCGGCGTGCGCGGCGCGCGCCTGCTGCTCGCCCGTCCGGAATTTCTGCGTACCCAGTTGCGTGCGCTGTACCGCGCGGCGGCGCACGGCCCGGTGTCGATCATGTTCCCGATGGTCACCGATTTGGCCGAGGTGGCGGCCCTGCGCGCCGAGTGCGAACAGGTACGCAGCGCCCTGAACGCACCGAAGGTGCCGCTCGGCATCATGGTCGAAGTACCGGCCGTAGCGGTGATGGCCGACCGCTTCGCCCGCGAGGTGGATTTCTTCTCGATCGGTACCAACGATCTCACCCAGTACGTGCTGGCCATGGACCGCCAGCATCCGCAGCTCGCGGCGCAGGCCGATCCGCTGAATCCCGCGGTGCTGGCACTGATCGGGGCGACGGCGAAAGCGGCGGAGGCGGCCGGCATCCATGTCGGCGTCTGTGGCGGGCTGGCCGGCGATCCGCTCGGTGCGCGCATCCTGGCCGGGCTCGGCGTGACCGAGCTGTCGATGAGCGCGCAGGACGTGGCGGCGGTGAAGACGGTGATCCGTGCCGAAACGTTTTCGGCGATGCAGCAGCTGGCGCAGCGCGCGTTGGCCGCCCGCAGCGCCGCCGAGGTGCGTGCGCTATGAGTCCGGTGAAACATGCCGCAGGACCGGCGACCGTCCTTTGTGTTGCTCTCAATCCGGCGGTCGATTTGACCATCGAGGTCAGCGATCTTCTCGTCGGCGAGGTTAACCGCGCTCAGCGCGCCCAGCAGGACGCCGGTGGCAAGGGGATCAACGTGGCCTCCTGCCTGGCCGACTACGCGGTACCGGTAGCCGTTACGGGGCAGTTGGGGCGGCAGAACCCGGCGCTGTTCGAGGCGTTGTTCGAGGCCAAGGGGATCGACAACCGTTGTCTGTACATCGACGGCTACACGCGGGTGAATACCAAGGTCGTCGATCCCGATAAAGGGCAGACGACGGACATCAACCTGCCCGGACCGAGTCTGACGGAGAAGGAGATCGCCGTTCAGATTGCGACCTTGATGGACGTCATGAAGACGCTTTCGGTGTCGCTGCGCTGGGTCGTTCTTTCTGGCAGCTTGCCACCGGGCTGGCCGGTCGGGACCTACGCTTTGCTGATCCGGCATGTGCATGCGCTCGGCGGCAAGGTGCTGCTCGACACCAGCGGCCCGGCGTTGTCCGAGGCGCTCAAGGCGGGGCCGGAGATCGTCAAGCCGAACCGCGACGAGTTGGCCGAGCATCTGGGCCGGAAGCTTGGTTCGATCGCCGAGGTGATCGACGCGGCGCGCGCACTGATCGCCGCGCATCCCGGCATGCAGACCGTGGCCGTGTCGATGGGCAGCGAGGGGGCAGTGTTCGTTTCGCCGGAGCAGGCAGTTGTCGCCCAGCCGTTGCCGGTCGAGCCGATCAGTTCGGTCGGGGCGGGCGATGCGATGGTCGCCGGCATCGTCGCGGCACAAATCGACGGGCTGCCGCTCGATGGTTGTGCCCGGCTGGCGACGGCGTTCGCTGCCGGCAAGCTGACGCGCCTCGGGCCGCATTTGCCCGGCTACGCGGAGGTTCGCGCGCTGGCTGAAAAAGTGTCTATAGAAAAACAATAAAGTTTTTAATCAACTAGTTGAAACGTTAACCTAAACAGTTTTATCAAGGAGGTTCATATGGCAACCATCGTAGCGATTACCTCGTGTCCGACCGGCATCGCGCATACCTTCATGGCCGCCGAGGGGCTGGAGCAGGCGGCGGTCAAGCTTGGCCACACGATCAAGGTCGAAACGCAAGGCTCGGTCGGCGCGCAGAATCAACTCAGCGAAGCCGACGTGGCGGCGGCGGATATCGTCGTGATCGCCGCCGATACCACGGTCGATTTGACGCGCTTCGCCGGCAAGCGGATTTACGAGACGAGCACCAAGGCGGCGATCAACGACGGCGCCGCGGTGATCCAGAGCGCGTTGAAGGAGGCTGCCGTACCGGGGTCGAAGCAGGGCGGGCCGCAGCGCATCGTCGCCATCACCTCGTGTCCGACCGGCATCGCGCACACGTTCATGGCCGCCGAAGGCTTGCAGCACGGCGCTACCAAGCTGGGGCACATGATCAAGGTCGAGACGCAGGGCTCGGTTGGGGCGCAGAACGCGCTGACGGCGGATGATGTGGCGGCCGCGGACATCGTGCTGATCGCCGCCGACACGACGATCGACAAGACGCGCTTCGCCGGCAAGCGGATTTACGAGACGAGCACCAAGGCAGCGATCAACGACGGCGCCGCCGTCGTCCAGGAAGCGCTGGCAAAGGCAGCGGTACAGAGCGTCAAGGCCGGCAGCGACAAAGGGTTGGCCGACCAGGCGCTGGACGCCAAGGCCGCGCAATCGGCGTCACGCACCGGCGTCTACAAGCACCTGATGACCGGTGTTTCCTACATGATTCCGTTCGTCGTGGCCGGCGGCCTGCTTATTGCGCTGGGCTTCGCGCTCGGCGGCATTTATGTCTATGAGGACGCGTACAAAGGCACGCTGGCAGCCAACCTGTTCTGGATCGGCAAGGCCAGCTTCCAGTTGATGGTGCCGATTCTCGCCGGCTACGCCGCCTTCTCCATCGCCGACCGTCCCGGCATCGCGCCGGGGATGATCGCCGGCGTCATCGCTGATGGCATCGGCGCCGGCTTCCTCGGTGGCATCGTTGGCGGCTTCATTGCCGGCTACACCGTGCGCTGGCTCAGCCAGACAATCAAGCTGCCGCGCACGCTCGACGGCCTGAAACCGGTGCTGATCCTGCCGCTGCTCGGGGCGACGATCACCGGCCTCCTGATGTACTACGTGGTCGGTGGCCCGGTGGCCTCGATCCTCGCCACCATCTCGGCCTGGCTGAAGAGCATGCAGGGCAGCAGCGCGATCGTCCTCGGCCTGTTGCTCGGCTGCATGATGGCCTTCGACATGGGCGGCCCGGTCAACAAGGCGGCCTACACCTTCGGCACCGGCCTGCTGGCCAGCCAGATCTACGAGCCGATGGCTGCGATCATGGCTGCGGGCATGACCCCGCCGCTCGGTATCGCCCTGGCGACCATGCTGTTCCGCAACCGCTTCTCCGCCGACGAGCGTGAAGCCGGCAAGGCGGCCGCCGCGCTGGGCATCTCGTTCATCACCGAAGGCGCCATCCCGTTCGCCGCCAAGGATCCGCTGCGGGTGATTCCGTCGATCATGGTCGGTTCGGCGATTACCGGGGCGATCTCGATGGCCGTCGGCGCGCAACTGCACGTCCCGCACGGCGGCATCTTCGTCCTGCCGATGCCGAATGCCGTATCGGGGCTGCTCGGTTACACGGTGGCGATTGTCGTTGGTACGGTGGTGACGGCGTTTGCGCTGTTCCTGCTGAAGAAGCCGCTGGAGAACAGCGCAGCGTAAGCAGCACACGTCATTCCGGCCTGTGCCGGAATGAGGCTGCTTTTCGCTCGTCGTCCCGGCGAAAGCCGGGACCCAGCGGGATGCCTCAGAAGCCGCTCTTGGATTCCGGCCTGCGCCGGAATGACGTCATGAAGGTCGCTGGTCGCGCAGATCGACTTCCTTGACCAGCGCATGCAGCGCGGCAGAGACCTCGACCGGGTAGCGTGGTGCGGCTTCGACGCCGCGCAGGGCGTCCGGGAGCCGCGCAAGCTGTCCGCGCGTGTATTCCCGCACGTCGGCCAGCGTGGGTGACGGCTTCTGCCTCTTTCCGGCGCGCATCACGCATTCGAGCAGCGGTTCGCCCGCTGCTTCATCGTTTTCCGTGGTCAGCGTGTCACCGATCATCAGGCCGTCGGCGTCGTAGCGCCGGAACACCTGCTTTCTCCCCGGCCAACTGGCCTTGCCTTCCGAACGCTTGCGCCGTGCGCCGCCGGAATACTCCTGCAGCTTGTAGGCGCATTCGAGATAAGGGCAGTCATCGGAGGTGTTCATCCGCGTGCCGACGCCGAAGCCATCGATCGGCGCGCCGGCGTTGACCAGGCGGGTGACCGCGTATTCGTCGAGATTGCCGCTGGCGAAGATGTGGATGTTCGGGAGACCGCCCTCATCAAGAATCTTCCGGACGCGGCGCGAATGCTGGTCGAGATCGCCGCTGTCGAGGCGCACGGCCTGGATGGTGATGCCGTCGGTGGCCAGTTTGCGCGCGAGCGGGATGATGGCCCGCGCGGCGGCTTCGGTGTCGTAGGTATCGATGAGCAGCGTGGTGGCGTTCGGGTGGGAATGGGAGAAGTCGTCGAAGGCAGCGATTTCGTCCACATGCGCCTGAATGAACGAATGCGCCATGGTTCCGTACAGCGGGATGGCCCAGCGCGCGCCGGCGAGGACGTTCGAGGTGCCCTCGAAGCCAGCGAGGAAGCTGGTGCGCGCTGAGAGCATGCCGGCCTCGGCGCCGTGGGCGCGGCGCAAACCGAAATCGACGAGCAGCCGGTCGGGCGCGGCGAGGCGCACCCGGGCGGCCTTGGTGGCGATCAGTGTCTGGTATTGCAGCAGGTTGATGATGCGGGTTTCCACCAGTTGCGCTTCGCGCAGCGGGGCGACGATCCGCAGGATCGGTTCGTCGGCGAAGAACGGCGTGCCTTCCGGCATGGCCCAGACCTCGCCGGTAAAGCGCAGGTCGGCCAGCGAATCGACGAAGGGCCGATGGAAGCGTCCGCAGTTGGCCAGCCAGTCGAGTTCGTGCGGCGAAAGGCTGAAGTTCTCCAGTGTGTCGAGCACCTGCTCCAGCCCGGCGGCGAGCAGGAAATGACGGTTGTCCGGCAGCTTGCGCACGAAAAACTCGAACACGGCGGTGTCGTTCATGCCCTTGTCGAAGTACGCCTGGAGCATGGTCAGTTGGTACAGGTCGGTCAGCAGTACGCTTTCCTCGGCAGTCTTCAAGATCAATCCTCCTCGGTGACGGCGCCAGCCGCCAGCATTTGCACCATGGCGCGCGCGCCGTCGTCCGCCTGGACGTTCACGGCACGCATGGCGTTGGTCAATAACAAAACGTTGTAGCCGAGTTGCCGTGCATCGAGTACGGAATTCAGCACGCAGTAATCGGTGGCCAGCCCCCCGACAAAGAGCCGGCGAACCCCGGCGGCTTGCAGGTGCGCGTGCAAGTCGGTTCCGGCGAAGCCCGAGTAGGCGTCGGCGTCGCTCAGGGCGGCCTTGCTGATGACGGCGGCGTCAGGCGGCAGTTGCAAGGTCGCCGCAAATTGCGCGCCTGCCGTCTCGGCTACACAGTGAATAGGCCACGGGCCACCTTGCGGCTGGAAAGAGCAATGATCGGCCGGGTGCCAGTCCCGGGTGGCGAAGATCGGCAGGCCGGCAGCGGTGAAGCGGGCAATCTGTGCGTTGAGCGGCGCGACGACAGCGTCACCTTCTGGTACGCCCAGCGCTCCGCCGGGTAGGAAGTCGTTCTGTACATCGACGATCAGCAGTGCGTCGTCTTGTTGGAGTGGGGTGGTCATGGTTGCGCCCTCAGGGTGGCTGAGTGGAGAGAGCGGATTATAGAGGTTGTCGGCGGACGGGGAGGTGCATGGAGGTCGGGTTGTCTATGATGAAACCGTGGGGCAACGCCCTCAGGAGGGAGAACGTCATGGACCGACCCGCTGGCAGACGCACGTGCCTTTACGATACCGCACAACTCGAATCCGTCATCGAATCGATGGCTTGCGACGCGGCCGGGCTGCTGACCGGACGGGAGCGTGTCGCCGTGGTCGGCGTGTTGCGCCGCGGGGCGCCGCTGGCCGAGCGCCTGACGGAACGCATGATCCAGCGCTTCGGGATCGTGCCGCCGCAACGCCTGGACCTCGCCGTCAAGCGCTACGCCGACGACCTGACGCTGCTGTTCCCGGAAACCCGGCTGGCGGAAGCGGAGGGACAGCCGACCCCGGAATTGCGCGGCCATACGGTGCTGGTCGTCGACGATGTCCTGTTTACCGGGCATTCGCTGCTTCGCGTTGTCGAGTATCTGGCGCGCCGCCAGCCGGCGGAGATTCGCGTCGTCACCCTGGTCGATCGCGGCGTGACCCGGCTGCCGGTGCGCACCGATGTGGTCGGCGTCCGACTCGATATTGCGCCGTCCGACATCATCGAATGCAACGTGCCGCCGTATGAGGCGGAGTTCAAGATCGAGCTGCTGCAACCGGGGCGGATCCCTGAAAGCCGGTAGGAAAAAATGTTCTTCAACGATCGTCTCGATGCCGCAAAGCAGTTGGCGGCGAAGTTGACCGCATATCGCGACAAGAATCCGCTGATACTAGCCATCCCGCGCGGCGGTGTGCCGATGGGCGAAGTGCTGGCGACGTCGTTGCATGGCGAGTTGGACGTTGTCCTCGTGCATAAGCTGAGTTCGTGCTGGAATCGGGAATATGCGATCGGCGCAATCGACGAGAGCGGCTGGTCGTTCATCGCGGATGCCGATGAGGCCGAATCGTCGTGGCTGGAGAAGGAGCGTTCCTCCCGTCTCGCGGAACTGCGCCAGCGTCGGGCGCTATACTCGCCCGACCGGGCGCCGGCTGATCCGTCCGGGCGCATCGTTATCGTCGTCGATGACGGGCTGGCGACGGGGGCAACGATGATCGCCGCCCTGCACGCCGTCGGGGCGCGGACGCCGCAGCGGCTGATCTGCGCGGTTCCCGTGGCGGCGCCGGACAGCCTGAGAAGAGTGGAAGAGGATGCCGATGAAACGGTTTGCCTCGATGCGCCGTGGGAGTTCCAGGCGGTCGGGCAGTTTTATCGCGAGTTCGGACAGGTAAGCGATGCCGAAGTGATCGACTGCCTGCAGCGTTGTCGCCAGGCAGCGCCGGCATCGTGAGGATCATGAGGATGGAGTGAGCTGGGAAACATTCGAACATGAAGCCGACGTCGGCGTCCGCGGAGTCGGAGTGTCGCTCGCCGAGGCTTTTGCCGGGGCGGCGACGGCGCTGACCGCGGTCATCTGCGATCCACGTACGGTGCAGCCGCGCGAGGCCGTGATCATTGCCTGCTCAGCGCCGGAACTCGACCTGTTACTGGCCGACTGGCTCAATGCACTGGTCTTCGAGATGGCCACGCGACACATGTTGTTCTCGCGCTTCGAGGTGACGATCGAGGGCGGCACTCTGGAGGCGCGTACCTGGGGCGAAGCGGTGGACGTTGGCCGCCATCAGCCGGCGGCCGAGGTGAAGGGAGTGTCGTTCTGCGAGTTGCGGGTCGCCCGGCAGGCCGATGGAAGCTGGTTGGCGCAGTGCGTCGTCGATGTCTGATCACGGCACGCTACAAGGAATTCGGAGATGGATATTTCAACGTTTGAGCAGATTGCAGCCTGTGCCTGGCGGATGCGAAAGCATGGGCGCATGCGCGTTCCGGCGGTCGTTTTCGCTTCGCCCGCGTTGTTGCAGGCGATGGACGACAAGGTTGCCGAGCAACTGGCCAATGTCGCCAGCCTGCCGGGGATCGTCGACGCGGCGTATGCCATGCCCGACGCGCATTGGGGTTACGGCTTCCCGATCGGTGGCGTTGCGGCGTTCGATGCCGAGGCGGGAGGGGTAATTTCGGCTGGCGGCGTCGGTTTCGACATCTCCTGTGGGGTGCGAACTCTGCGCACCGGGCTGCGGTTGGATGATGTCGAGCGGGCCAAGGAACGTCTGGCCGACCTGCTGTATGCACGCATCCCCGCGGGCGTCGGCAGTACCGGCGAACTGCGGCTCTCCGCCGATGGCATGAACGCCATGCTGCGCGGCGGCGCGCGCTGGGCCGTCAGCGAGGGGTTCGGCTGTACCGAAGATCTGGGCTGCATCGAGGAGCACGGCGTGGTTGCCGGTGCCGATCCAACGGCCGTGTCGGAGCAGGCGCGCCAGCGCCAGCGCGACGAGATGGGTACGCTCGGGTCTGGCAATCACTACCTGGAAGTCCAGGTTGTCGATGAGGTGTTCGATCCGGTCGCGGCAAGCGCCTACGGGCTGACGACCGGTGATGTCGTCGTCAGCCTGCATTGCGGCTCGCGCGGGCTCGGCCACCAGATCGGCACTGATTACCTGCGTGAGATGGCGATTGCCGCGCCCCTGTCGGGCGTTGAGCTGGTCGATCGCGAACTGGCCTGCGCCCCATTGAGATCGCCGCTCGGCAAACGTTACCTCGGCGCGATGCGCGCAGCGATCAACTGTGCCCTCGCCAACCGGCAGATTCTCACGCACCTGACACGGGAGGCGTTTGCCGAGGTTTTTCCGGGGAGCCGCTTGCCGTTGCTGTACGACGTCTCGCACAACACCTGCAAGGAGGAAACGCATGTCGTCGGCGGCCGGGAACAGCGACTGTTCGTGCATCGCAAGGGCGCGACACGCGCCTTCGGGCCGGGGCATCCGGAATTGCCGCCGGCGTATCGCGCTGTCGGGCAGCCGGTATTGATCGGCGGCAGCATGGGTACGGCGTCGTATATCCTCGCTGGAGCGATGCCGACGGGTGGGGTGCATGCCTTCGCCTCGGCATGTCACGGCGCCGGGCGGGCGATGAGCCGCAATGCGTCGTTGAAGCGCTTCAACGGTCGTGCCGTGGTCGGGGAACTGGCGGCGCGCGGCATCGTGATTCGCAGTCCGAGTCTGCGTGGTGTCGCCGAGGAAGCGCCGGGCGCCTACAAGGATGTCGGCGCGGTGGTGGAGGCGTCGGATGAGGCCGGACTGGCCGGCCTCGTTACCAGACTGCGCCCGTTGATCTGCATCAAGGGCTGAGTCTGTGTTTGGAACGTGATGAAGATCAGGCCTGCAGGGTCGGGGTAAGGTGGCTGTCGACGACCTGCAGCATCGGCGCGAAAATCTTCGGCGTGCCGGCGACCAGGTTGCCGGTCTTCAGGTACTGGTCACCGCCGGATAGGTCGCTGATCAGACCTCCAGCCTCGGTCACCAGCAACGCGCCGGCAGCGATATCCCACGGCAGCACGCCGATTTCCCAGAAGCCGTCGAAGCGTCCGCAGGCGACGTAGGCGAGGTCGAGCGCCGCCGAGCCGGCACGACGGATTCCCGCGGTACGTTCGGCAAAATCCTTGAATATCCCCAGGTACGGCTTGACGTGCTCGAAGTTGCGGAACGGGAAACCGGTGCCGAGCAGCGCCTGTTCCATGCGGTCGCACTTGGTGACGCGGATGCGGCGCTCGTTGAGGAAGGCGCCGCCGCCCTTGCTGGCGGTGAACAGTTCGTTGCGCACGACGTCGTAGACGACGGCCTGGTTGGGCACACCCTTGTAGGTCAGGGCGATCGACACCGCGTACTGCGGGAAGCCGTGGATGAAGTTTGTCGTGCCGTCGAGCGGATCGATGATCCACTGGTAGTCCTTGCCGCCAGCGCTGGCGTCCGAGGCGCCGGACTCTTCTGCTAGAATCCCGTAGTCCGGATACGCCTGTCGCAGGATCTCGATGATGGCGGCTTCGGCGGCCTTGTCGACTTCGGTGACGAAATCGTTGTTGTACTTCTTCGGTGTGATCCGAAGATGCTCGACGTCCTGAGCGGCGCGGTTGATGATCTGGCTGGCCCGGCGGGCGGCCTTGATCATGATGTTCAGAGCTGGATGCATGGCGTGTCTTTTAAAGAGTCCGGCGGGCGGACGGAGAATTCCGGGTCGCCCGTTTCGTTTTTGGAATCGCGTATTTTAATATGAACCAGCCTTCCCCGTCTTTGATTGATAACGGCATTTCAGGTCAATGTTCCGATCTGGTGCGTGTGCGCATCATTCTTTCCCGAACCAGTCACCCCGGAAACATCGGCGCTGCGGCGCGGGCGATGAAAACGATGGGGCTGTCGAAGCTGTATCTCGTCTCCCCGAAACAGTTTCCCGATCCGGAAGCGGTTTCTCGCGCGGCAGGGGCCGACGATGTTCTGGAAAATGCGGTCGTTTGTTCGACGCTCGATGAAGCGCTGGAAGGGGCTGTCTTCGCCGTTGCGCTGTCAGCGCGTCATCGCAACCTCGGCCCGGCCCGGTTGCAGGCGCGTGAGGCGGCTCCGCTGGTTCTGGAAAAGGCGCTCGAAGGCGACGTGGCGCTGGTCTTCGGCAACGAAACCGCCGGGCTGTCGAACGAGGATGTCCAGCGCTGTCAACGTACCGTGTTCATTCCCGCCAATCCGGACTATACGTCGCTTAATCTGGGGGCGGCGGTGCAACTGCTATGCTATGAACTCCGGTTGGCGGCGCATGTCGGTCGGCCGGCGGAAGTGAGCCGCACGGTTCCCTTCGCCTCGCCACTGGCAACCAGCGACGACATCGAGCGGTTTTACACCCATCTCGAACGCGTCATGGTAGATACCGGCTTTCTCGACCCGGCCCAGCCGAAGCGCCTGATGGCGAAATTGCGGCGGCTCTACGGTCGGGTGGATCTGGAACGCGACGAGATCAACATCCTGCGCGGCATTCTCGATGCCGTGGAACGGAAGCTGCCGCCGAAGTTCTAAATCTTGATAGAAAAAGTCGGGTATTTTAGAATCGCCCATTAAGCCTTCTGGAGACTCCTTTCATGTTCAGCCGCCTGCGAGAAGACATACGCTCGGTATTTGCGCGCGATCCTGCCGCCCGGACGTCGTGGGAAGTGCTGACCTGTTATCCGGGCCTGCACGCGGTGATGATGCATCGCCTGGCGCATTGGTTCTGGATCCGTCAGTTCCGCTGGATGGGGCGTTTCACTTCGCATCTCGCGCGATTCCTTACCGGGATCGAAATTCACCCCGGGGCGACGATCGGCCGGCGCTTCTTCATTGACCACGGTATGGGCGTGGTCATTGGCGAAACAGCGGTGATCGGCGACGACGTGACGCTGTATCACGGGGTCACCCTGGGTGGAACCTCGTGGAACAAGGGAAAGCGCCACCCGACGCTGGAAGACGGCGTTGTTGTCGGTGCCGGGGCGAAGGTGCTCGGGCCGATTACCATCGGCGCAAACTCCAAGGTCGGCTCGAACGCCGTCGTGGTCAAAAACGTTCCGCCAGGAACCACGGCCGTGGGAAACCCGGCGCGCATCATCGACAGCGAGCAGGCGCAAAAGCGCGAGGAAAAGGCCGGCCAGATGGGGTTTTCCGCCTACGCCTTGTCGACCAGTCAGGATGATCCGCTGGCCAAGGCAATCCACGGGCTGCTCGATCACGCGGTGGAAACCGACCGGCGTATCGAAGCGCTGCTCAAGAAGCTGGAATCGAGTGGTGTCAGCATTGAGGACGAATTGGCGACGGCCGACAAGTTCGATCCGAAATACCTGAGCAAAATTGTTGACTAATTTCGGGAACTTGTCCGATAGTTGACAAAACTAATAGGGTATTAAGGAGGAAGCATGCGACTGACAACCAAAGGACGTTTTGCCGTTACGGCGATGATCGACCTGGCGCTGCACAGCGGTGAAGGTCCCGTGACGCTGGCCGGAATCAGCGAGCGGCAGCGGATTTCCCTGTCCTATCTTGAGCAACTGTTCGGAAAATTGCGCCGGCATCAACTGGTCGACAGTGTCCGCGGCCCGGGCGGTGGTTACCGCCTCGCGCGGCCGATGGCCCGTATTTCGGTGGCGGACATCGTCCGCGCCGTCGATGAAGCGCTCGACGCCACACAATGCGGTGGCCGGGAGAATTGCAGGGAAGAAGAGCGTTGCATGACGCACGACCTGTGGATGACCCTGAACGCCAAGATGTACGAGTATCTTGAGTCGGTCTCGTTGGCCGATCTGGTGGCCAAGCAGTTGACGAAAGTCGGCGGTGACGTCGCCCTGCTCAAGGATGCGCGTCGTCCGAATGAGGGCGGGCGAGAACGTTCCCTTTCCGCGTTGGCCTGATAGCGAACGATGGCCGCTACCGTTTATCTCGATCACAACGCGACGACGCCGCTCGACCCGGCGGTGCTGGAGGCCGTGCTTCCGTGGTTGAGCGTGCAGTTCGGCAATGCGTCCAGCCGTCACGAATACGGTCGCGCGGCGCGCAAGGCGATTGACGACGCCCGCAACCGGGTGGCTGCGGCCGTCGGTGCGCATCCCACGGAGGTCGTATTCACCAGTGGTGGGTCGGAAGCGAACAATCTGTTCATCAAGGGCAGTGCGGCGCTCTTCAAGCCGGCCAGCCTGACGATCAGCGCCGTCGAGCATCCGTGTGTGACAAAGCCCGCCGGACAACTCGTCCGTCGCGGCTGGAAACTCGTCGAGTTGGGCGTCGATGCGGATGGGTGCGTCGAGTCGTCGTCCCTTGTCGAGGCCTTGGCGCAAAAGCCGCGACTGATTTCCGTGATGCTGGCCAATAACGAGACCGGCGTCGTGCAGAATGTTCCCGGGCTGGCGGATCGTGCGCGCGCCTCGGGGGCACTGTTTCATTCAGACGCGGTGCAGGCCTTCGGCAAGATCCCGGTCGATTTCCGCCAACTGAACGCCAGCGGCGTGCATGCCCTGACACTGTCGGCGCACAAGATCGGCGGGCCGAAAGGGGCAGGCGCGTTGATCGTCGACAAGCGTGTGGAAATCGAGCCGTTGATCGCCGGCGGAGGACAGGAGCGCGGATTGCGTTCCGGGACGGAAAACGTCGCGGCAATCGTCGGCTTTGGCGTAGCCGCCGAAATCGCCATCCAGCGTATGGATCAGGCAAGCACTTTTCTTGCCGGTTTGCGGAACCGTCTGGAGCAAGGGCTGGTCAGTCTTGGAGCCCGGCTTTTCGCTGTCGGCGTCGAGCGGTTACCGAATACGAGCTATTTTTCGCTGCCCCATCTGGATGGCGAAACGCTGGTGGCTCAACTCGACCGGGCCGGTTACGCGGTCGCCAGTGGTGCGGCCTGCTCCAGTGCCAATCCGGAGCCTTCGCACGTACTGAGCGCGATGGGCGTTCCCGCGGATATCGCGCGCGGCGCCGTGCGGATCAGCCTGGGAACGGGAAACACGATGGAGCAGATTGATGGATTCCTGGTGTCGCTACGCGATACCGTCACCCGATTGCAGCATTTGACCGCCATCGCGGTCTAACTGACAAACTTGAGGAACGGAGCAAAAAAATGCTGAAACTGCCGATCTATCTGGATTACTCGGCGACTACACCGATGGATCCGCGCGTTGCGGAAAAGATGATTCCCTATCTGGTCGAGAAATTCGGCAACCCGGCATCGCGTTCGCATTCGTTCGGCTGGGAAGCCGAGGCTGCGGTCGAGGAAGCGCGCGAGCAGGTGGCAAGACTGGTCAATGCCGACTCGAAGGAAATCGTCTGGACGTCCGGCGCGACCGAGTCCAACAACCTGGCGATCAAGGGGGCGGCGAATTTCTATTCGGGCAAGGGCAAGCACCTGATTACGGTCAAGACCGAGCACAAGGCGGTTCTCGACACGTGCCGCGAACTGGAGCGTCAAGGGTTCGAAGTCACGTATCTGGATGTTCAGGAGAATGGGCTCATCGATCTTGACGTGTTCAAGGCGGCCTTGCGTCCGGATACCATCCTGGTCTCGGTGATGTTCGTAAACAACGAGATCGGCGTCGTCCAGCCGATCGCCGAGATTGGCGAGATCTGCCGCGAGAAGGGCATCATCTTCCATGTCGATGCGGCGCAGGCGACCGGCAAGATCGATATCGATCTGAGTGCCCTGAAGGTCGATCTGATGAGCTTCTCGGCGCACAAGACCTACGGCCCGAAAGGCATTGGCGCACTCTACATCCGGCGCAAACCCCGCGTCCGCCTGGAAGCCCAGATGCACGGAGGCGGTCATGAACGCGGATTCCGCTCCGGCACGTTGGCGACGCACCAGATCGTCGGCATGGGCGAAGCCTTCCGCATTGCACGCGAGGAAATGATCGACGAAAACAAGCGGATCGGCGCCCTGCGCGACAGGCTGCTCAAGGGCGTCTCGGACATCGAGCACGTCTATATCAACGGCGATCTCGAACACCGCGTGCCGCATAACCTGAACGTCAGCTTCGCCTACGTCGAGGGCGAATCGATGCTCATGGCGATCAAGGATCTGGCGGTTTCCTCCGGTTCGGCGTGCACGTCGGCCTCGCTGGAACCGTCCTACGTGTTGCGCGCACTGGGGCGCGACGACGAACTGGCGCACAGTTCGATCCGCTTCACTCTCGGCCGCTTCACGACGGAGGAAGAAATCGACTACGCGATCAAGCTGCTGCACGAGAAGATCGGCAAACTGCGTGAGCTCTCGCCGCTCTGGGAGATGGTGCAGGAAGGCGTCGATCTGAACACCGTGCAGTGGGCCGCGCACTGATTACCATTCGGCAGGCCGGAAATGACCGCCTGCCGCGACTGAAAGGAGTTTTATCATGGCATACAGCGAAAAAGTACTGGATCATTATGAGAACCCGCGCAACGTCGGCTCTTTCGGTAAGGAAGAGGAAGGCGTGGCAACCGGCATGGTCGGCGCGCCGGCCTGCGGTGACGTGATGAAGCTGCAGATCAAGGTCGGCAAGGATGGCGTCATCGAGGATGCCAAGTTCAAGACCTACGGTTGCGGTTCGGCGATCGCCTCGTCGTCGCTGGTGACTGAATGGGTCAAGGGCAAGACGATTGACCAGGCGCTGGAGATCAAGAACACCCAGATCGCCGAGGAACTGGCCTTGCCGCCGGTAAAAATCCACTGCTCGATCCTGGCCGAAGATGCGATCAAGGCGGCCGTGGCCGATTACCGCAAGAAGCAGGGCGAATAAGCGACCCACAGAGAGTGAGGAGATAGAAAAAATGGCAGTAACGCTTTCCGAAAACGCGGCGAAACACGTTGCCAAGTACTTGCAGAAGCGCGGCAAAGGCATCGGCCTGCGTCTCGGTGTGCGCACCAGCGGCTGTTCCGGCGTGGCGTACAAGCTCGAATTCGCCGATGCCGCCGAACCGGACGACATCCTGTTCGAGTCGCATGGCGTCAAGGTACTGGTTGATCCGAAGAGCTTGCCCTATATTGACGGCACGGAGCTCGACTACGCCCGCGAGGGATTGAACGAGGGGTTCAAGTTCAACAACCCGAACGTGAAGGACGCGTGCGGCTGTGGCGAGAGTTTTAACGTCTGAGCGTCGGTGGAGGAAACGACATCCGATGCGATTCTTCTGAAAGGGCGGCCCGGTGGATTCTCCTCGTGACGAGCTCAATTTCAACTCCGACCACTTCGCCTTGTTTGGCCTGACGCCGGCGTTCCGCGTCGATCCCCTGTCGCTGGACAAACGCTTTCGCGAGCTTCAGGCCCGGGTGCATCCCGATCGGTTCGCGCATGCGGCCGAATCCGAGCGTCGCAGGTCGCTGCAACTGGCAACGCGCGTCAACGAGGCTTACCAGACACTGAAGAATCCGTTGCTGCGCGCCCAGTACCTGCTTAGCCTCGCCGGGAACGATGTCGATAAGGAAAACAATACCGCGATGCCGCCCGAGTTCCTGATGGAGCAGATGGAATGGCGAGAGGCGGTTGCCGAAGCGCGCCAGGCAAGCGAATACAGCGAACTGGAACAACTGCACCACCGCGTCCGGCAACGGATGAGCAAACGCTACGAGCAGCTCGCCGAACTGCTGGACGATCAACACGACTACATTCAGGCGGCTGATCGCATCCGTCGCCTGATGTTTCTTGAAAAACTCCTTGCCGAGATCGATGACGGCTTGGCCGAGCTTGAAGCGTAAAAGCTAAAACAACAGGATATTCATGGCACTTCTGCATATTGCCGAACCCGGTGAGTCGGCAGCACCCCATCAACATCGACTGGCCGTCGGCATCGACCTCGGCACGACCAACTCGCTGGTGGCGACGGTCAGGAGCGGCTTGTCGGTCGTTTTGGGCGACGAGCTCGGACGGCCGTTGTTGCCATCCGTCGTTCGCTATCATCCTGACGGCAACACGGATGTCGGCTACGCGGCTCAGGCCGAGCAGGCGCGCGATCCGCGGAACACGATCGTTTCGGTGAAGCGCTTCATGGGCCGTGGGCTTGCCGATATCGCCCATCGTGAATCGATGCCCTATGTCTTCGAGGACGCTCCGGGAATGGTTCGCCTCCATACGGCGGCCGGCGTGAAAAGCCCGGTCGAGGTATCGGCGGACATCCTGCGCACGCTGCGCCATCAGGCCGAACAATCGCTGGGGGGCGAACTCGTCGGCGCGGTCATCACCGTGCCGGCGTATTTCGACGACGCGCAGCGCCAGGCGACCAAGGATGCCGCGAAACTCGCAGGACTGAACGTCCTCCGGCTGCTCAATGAACCGACCGCGGCCGCGATCGCCTACGGGCTGGATAACGCCGCCGAAGGTATCTACGCGGTGTACGACCTCGGCGGCGGCACCTTCGACATCTCGATTCTCCGGCTTTCGCGCGGCGTCTTCGAAGTGATGGCGACCGGCGGCGATTCTGCGCTGGGCGGTGACGACTTCGACCAGCGCATCTTCTGCTGGATTCTCGAAGCGGCGAAGCTCAATCCGCTGTCGGCGGAAGATGCCCGACTGCTTCTGACCTCCGCCCGCGAAGCCAAAGAGTATCTGACCAACCACGGCGTTGCGCCGATCGCGGCGCGGCTCAACAGCGGCGAGCGCGTCGATCTCAAGCTCACCACGGAGGTCTTTACCGAGATCACCAGGACGCTCGTGACCAAGACCATCCAGCCGGTCAGGAAGGCGTTGCGCGATGCCGGGCTGTCTGTATCCGAGGTAAAGGGCGTCGTCATGGTTGGCGGCGCGACGCGCATGCCGCAGATCCAGCGTGCTGTCGGCGAGTTCTTCCAGCAGCAGCCGTTGAACAATCTCGATCCGGACAAGGTCGTTGCGCTCGGCGCGGCGACACAGGCCAATCTGCTGGCTGGGAACCGCAATGCGGGTGACGACTGGCTGTTGCTCGACGTGATCCCCCTCTCGCTCGGCCTGGAAACCATGGGCGGACTCGTGGAGAAACTGATTCCGCGGAATTCGACGATTCCCGTGGCCCGCGCGCAGGAGTTCACCACCTTCCGCGACGGCCAGACGGCGATGGCTCTGCAAGTTGTGCAGGGCGAGCGGGAACTGGTGACGGATTGCCGCTCGCTGGCCCGTTTCGAACTGCGCGGGATTCCGCCGATGGTTGCCGGGGCGGCCCGAATCCGCGTGACCTTCCAGGTCGATGCGGATGGCCTGCTCTCCGTTTCCGCGCGAGAGCAGATTTCCGGTGTCGAGGCCGGCATCACGGTCAAGCCGTCCTACGGGTTGTCGGACGATGAAATCGCCAACATGCTCAAGGATTCGATGGCGCACTCGAAGGACGATGCGTTGCGGCGCGCGCTCAAGGAGGCGCAGGTCGAGGCTCAGCGGCTGATCGAAGCCGTCCAGTCGGCGATGAAGAGCGATCGCGATCTGCTGACCGACGAGCAATTCGTCACGATCGATACCGCCATCGGCCGGTTGCAGGCAGCCGCCCTGGGCGAGGATCGGCGGCTGATTTCGCAGGCGATGAACGACCTGGAAGCTGAAACCCGGGAGTTCGCGGCGCAGCGCATGGACAAGACGATCCGGAAAGCGATGGCCGGCAAGCGGATCGAGGATCTTCCCGGAACCGAGGCTTCACCGGAAAAAAAGGGAGAACACGCATGACGCAAATCATCGTTTTGCCGCATATTGAAATCTGTCCTGACGGGGCAATGATTGAGGCCAAGGAGGGCGAATCGATCTGCCAGAACCTGCTCGACAACGGTATTGCCATCGAGCACGCCTGCGAAATGTCCTGTGCCTGCACCACCTGTCACGTCGTCGTGCGAGAAGGCTTCGATCAACTCGAACCCTCTGACGAGGCGGAGGATGATCTCCTCGACAAGGCGTGGGGATTGGAGCCCAATTCCCGGCTGTCGTGTCAGGCCATCGTGAACAAGGCGCCGCTGGTTGTCGAGATTCCGCGCTATTCGATCAATATGGCCAAGGAGGGGAAGCGATGAAATGGACCGATATCAACGACATCGCAATCGAACTCGCCGAGATGCATCCGGAGATCGACCCGACGAAGGTCAATTTCGTTGATTTGATGCACTGGGTGATGCAGTTGCCGGGCTTCGACGATATGGAAAAACACTGTGGGGAAAAGATCCTGGAGGCCATCCAGCAGGCCTGGATCGACGAGACGGAGTAACGTGGCGACCTGAGTCTGTCCATTATCCGGCGGTTCCTTGAAATCGCCGGGCGCCTCCTTCATATTGAAAATGTGCGGGCCACGCCCGGTTCATCAACGGGAGGATAGGATGGCGAATATTTCACGCTATAACGCACCTGACGATGCGTTGGACGATCTGTTCCGGGGCTTCTTCCTGCGTCCGGTACGTCTGGAAAGCCAGAAAGAGGTACAGATAAAGATCGACGTCAGCGAGGATGACAAGGCATATACGGTTCATGCCGAGATTCCGGGAGTGAAGAAGGAAGACATCCATGTCACTGTCGATGGCGCGCTGGTCTCGATCAGCGCCGAAGTCAAAAACGAGAAGGAAGTGAAGGAGGGCGACAAACTCCTGCGCAGCGAGCGTTATTTCGGCCGGTTGTCGCGGTCTTTCAGCTTGGGGCAGGATGTGGACGACACCGCGGTGGTCGCCAAGTACAACAACGGTGTTCTGGAACTCCAGCTTCCGAAGCGGTCGATCGCCAAGTCACGGCGTATTTCGATCGAGTGACGCAGGATAGTCTGAATTGCCAAGCCGTCAGGGTGTGGATGCCCTTGACGGCTTTGTTTTTTCTCTTTTTTCTTTATCCAGTGCGGGTTTCAGGCGTTTCCCGATTAGGAAAATTGTTGACTCCTTCGTGAATCGCCTTCACGATTGTTGACGTTTTTTTTATTTTTTCATTTGATTCGCTTGGCTCGCGTTTTATCAGGCTTGCTGTTTTCAGAGAGGGATAACCGAAAAATGTTGATAAGCAGAAAAATCTGGTTGCTGGTTGGGATAGCCATGGTGACGTCGGCGGCGGTGTCCAGTTTCGGCCTTTATGGTTTGAAAACCGTCAACGCCAACATGGTGAAAATCGCCGACGAGTCGGTTCCGTCGCTGCTAAAAGTCAGCGACATGCGTAGTGCTTATCTTGCGTTGATTCCCCAACTATATAACCGGGCTACAACAACAGATGCTGACAAGGGAAAAGAGATCGAGCAGGCTCTCGATCAGGGTAACAACGATTTGATCAAGCAGATTAATGTTTACGGTGAACACGTTACGGATGAGGGCGAAAAACAGGCGCTGGACGAAGCCAAGCTCAGCCTCATCTCGTTCGTTACTCGTCTAAAGCAAATCAACACCTTAGCAGGGCTTGGAGAAACGCAGACAGCCCTTGAAATGGTTCAGCGGGATATCGGGCCATTGCACGAGCGCTTGTCAAAATCGTTTGATGTACTCGTAAAGATCAACACGGAGAATGTGGCTGCAGTTAAACAATCAGCAGGCTCTGCTTTTACTCGAACCTTGATGATTACGGTAGCGGCGGCGATCGTCGGGGTGCTTGGTATTGGCGTGTTCGGTTTCTTTGTTGGGCGTTCAATAACTCGTCCGCTTGCGGTGATGCAGAAGGCCATCATTCGTACTGCGACGGAACTCGACTTTACCGACACCATCGAGGTCCGTTCAAGAGATGAGGTTGGCGCCACGTTACAGGCCTACAACGAGCTTCTGGCCAAGTTGCGCAGTAGTTTTGCCGAGATCCAGGCCGTTTCGGCTCGTATGTCGGCGATTACCGCCGAGGTAGATACGACCTCCAAGGAAATCGCCGAAAACTCGCAGCTGCAAAGCGATGCGTCGTCAGGGATGGCCGCAGCGATCGAAGAGTTGACCGTCAGTATCTCGATGGTTGCCACCCAGGCACAGGACGCCAGCCTGCATACCCAGGAGTCGCGGAACAAGGCTGACCAAGGGGCAGAGGTGATCCTGACCACCGTCAGCGGTATCCAGACCATTTCCGAGTCCGTGCGCGAAGCGTCCGAACGGATCGATGCGCTGCGCCACGATAGCGAGAGCATTTCCTCGGTGGCCAATATCATCAAGGAAATCGCCGACCAGACTAACTTGCTGGCGCTCAATGCGGCGATTGAAGCAGCGCGTGCCGGTGAGCAAGGACGCGGCTTTGCCGTGGTCGCCGACGAGGTGCGCAAACTGGCCGAACGTACCTCCAAGTCGACGCAGGAAATCTCTACACTGCTGGCACAGATGCAGGGCAGCGCGAAACAGGCGGTCGATACTATGGCCGCCGCGGTTCGGGAAGTCGATGCGGGCGTGGAGAACGCGCAAGCGGCAGGCCGGTCGATCAGCGACATCAAGGAAGGATCGGGGACCGTGGTCGGCGCCGTGGAAGAGATCTCGGAAGCCGTGCGCGAGCAAAGCGCGGCGAGCACCTCGATCTCGCAACGGATCGAGCAGATCGCCCAGATGACCGAGCGCAACACGGCCGCGGCGGGCAGCACGGCAGAAGCCGTACATGACCTCAGCCGGATGAGTCAGGAGATCGAGACGGCCTTGAAGGCTTACAAGGTCTGAACTGTTGAGCAGCTGGATGGAGTCAAGCTTGGCGGCGCATCGCGTTCTTCTCGTCTGCATGGGCAATATTTGTCGGTCGCCAGCAGCGGAAGTGGTTGTCAGAACCCTTGCACGCCAAGCCGGGATTTCGCGGGCTATTGAGGTCGATTCGGCGGGTACGCACGCTTACCATGAGGGCGAGTCTCCCGATCAGCGGGTAAGAAAGGCTGCGGCAAAGCGCAAGTACGATCTGGGCGGTTTACGTGCCCGGCGCCTGGAAGAGGGGGACTTTCACCGGTTCGACCGTATTCTGGCGATGGATCGGCAGAATCTGGCGTTCATGCGCCGGATATGTCCGCCGGAGCATCTGCATAAACTCGGACTGTTCCTCGATTTCGCCGAAAATACCCAGCAGGAAGAAATTCCCGACCCGTACTACGGCGGGCCGGAAGGATTCGAAGTCGTTCTCGATTTGTGCGAGCAGGCGGCGAGGGGGCTGATCAAGGCTGTCTCAGGATCACCCCGTCGACGCTGAATTCGCCTTAAGAAAGGTTGAAGTATTCGTTACCCCGGCGAAGGCCGGGGTCCAGTTCATTGAAGTTTCTGGATTCCGGTATTCGCCGGAATGACAAATGTTTCTCATAAGTCAGAAACTCCTCAATCGAGCTTCTTCAGGTAATCCTTGGTAAACACCTTGTCCGGCAGGTCACGCAGTTTCATCCGTTCATATTCCAGAACCGACTGTTCGCCGCTACGCATCGAATCCTCCATGACCAGCCGTGTGGGGCGTTCGCGTCCCTCCATCATCTGGAAGCGTTCGTATTTGCACGTTTTCAGCAGGCGATTCGACAACGAATAGAACTCGGCCTTGAACGGCCAATTGTCTTTCTGGCGGACCCAGTAGATCACCTTCTGGTAGGTGACGCCGCGATCCACCGCATTCAACTCCAGGACGTGGTACGTCTCCGCGTCGATGGTTTCGGTGCGGATGATCTTCGCATGGTAGTCGCCCGCGAAATTTGCGCGCGCCAAGTCGCCGTTGGCGACCTGCCCAGTCAGGCGCTGCGACAGGGCGATCCGGATCGGTTGTGAAACATCCGGCATGAATACCCACAGGTCGCGCCCCTTCATCAGGATGATCTGGCCGCGCTCGGAGGCTGGTTCCGTCACCATCACGACCGTGTTGCTGTTGCCCTTCGACAGAACCCGGTATTTTCGGGCTTCGGGGTCCTCTCCCTTTTTTGAGGTCGTGATGCTGACCTCGACCTGGAATCCCTCTGCCGGGAAACGCACCAGGTCGGCCTTCTCAACAATGTTTTTGGCGACAGGATCGTCGGCCGCTACCGAAACTGAATCCTGTCCCAAGGCAGGGAGTGCTGCAAACAACGAGAGCGATGATGCAATTGTCACGGCTGCCTTGACACATTGATGTCGGATGGTCATGATTTCCATGGTTTTTCCTTTACTGCCAAGTTGCCGGCTCGAGACCGGCAGAGGGTCAGACATGAGCGTTGTCCGCATTGAACACGTATACAAGGATTATCTGCTCGGCGATCAGAAAGTCCAAGCGCTCAAGGACATTACGCTGTCTTTCGAGCCCGGGGTGTTTCTGGCGATCGCCGGTCCATCAGGAAGCGGTAAGACGACCCTGCTCAATCTTATCGGGTGTATTGACAGCCCGACGAGCGGAAAAATCTTCATCAACGACGTCGATGTCAGCGGCAAGACACCGGACCAACTGGCCGACTTGCGCAATCGCACGATCGGTTTCATCTTTCAGACGTTCAACCTGCTGCCGGTTCTTTCCGCCGCGGAAAATGTCGAGTATCCGTTGCTTCAGCGCAAGGATGTGTCTCCGGCGGAAAGAAAGCGGCGAGTCGATTATTTCCTTGATATCGTTGGTCTCGCCAAATATGCGGAGCATCGTCCGAACCAGTTGAGCGGCGGCCAGCGGCAGCGCGTCGCCATAGCCCGTGCGCTGGCGATTCTCCCTGCAATCGTGCTGGCGGACGAACCTACCGCCAACCTCGATCACAAGACCGGAGAAGAGATTCTGACCCTGATGAAGCAGATCAACCGGAAGTTCAATACGACGTTCATCTTTTCGACGCACGACAAGCGTGTCATTTCCAAGGCGGACCGGCTTGTCCGTGTCGAGGACGGAGCGGTCAGCATCCTCGGTGTCCGTTCGCAAGAAAAGAAATGGTCGCTGGCTCGCCACCGCCCTCAAAGTTAAAAGGACATTCAAGGATACAAAATGCGTATAAACACCTTCTCGATGCTGGCCGCCTGCTCGGCATTGTCACTGGCCTTCCCGGCCGGGGCGAGTGATTCGGCCTCAAGTATTTTGCTGGCAGCGAGTTCCCAGGAAAAGAGCGAGGACAGCCTGGATGCGCTTTTCGGTGACGATCTGTTTGCGGACGACAAAGCCGAGGAAAAGCCGATCACTTCGGGGGGGCGTGGGCTCAGGGGCTTTATCCAAGTGGAAATGGCGCATACGACCGAGTCCCCGTCGCATTGGTCGAAGATGATCACGCGCGGTGATTTCTCGGGGCAGGGCAACCTCGGCAATGGACTCAAATGGAAGCTCGGTGCGCGCGTCGACTACGACGCGGTTTTCAGTGCAGATGAATACTACTCGAGCAGTGTCGCGCACGACCAACGGTTCAATATCTATCTACGCGAAAACTATCTCGATGTGAGCGCCGGGAACTGGGATTATCGTCTCGGAAAACAGCATGTCGTCTGGGGAGAAATGGTCGGGATGTTCTTTGCCGACGTCGTTTCAGCGCGCGATATGCGGGAGTTCATTCTTCCCGAGTTCGACATGATGCGGATTCCCCAGTGGGCGGCGCGTGCGGAATACTTCAACGATGATTTTCATGCCGAATTGCTCTGGATACCCGTCGCCAGTTACGACGAGATCGGCAAGCCAGGCGCCGAGTTCTATCCGTATCAGATCCAGCCGGCAGGCGTGAATGTCGTTTATAAAAACGAGGATCGCCCTGCACGGAATCTCGCCAATTCCAACTATGGCATTCGCCTCTCGACCTTGACCAACGGCTGGGATATTTCCGGTTTTGCTTACAGCAGCAGGGATGTCTCGCCGACTTTTTATCGTGATGCGGCCAGTGTTCCCGGAACGTACATTTATGAAGCGAAGCATGACCGGATCCATCAGTACGGCGGGACGTTGGCGAAGGATTTCGGCGATGTCGTCCTGAAAGGCGAGATGGTCTATACCCGCGGTCGCCAGTTCTCCGTTCTGGATGTAACGGACAGCAACGGCGTGGTGCCACAGAACACGCTGGATTGGGCCGTGGGGCTGGATTTCACCCTTCCTGCGGAGACGCGCTTCAACTTCCAGGTATTCCAGCGGAAGTATTTTTCCTACGACTCGGACCTGATTTCAGACGAACACGAGAACGGGATGTCGCTGTTGCTTAACCGGAAATTCGGCGATATCGAGGCGCAGGCGCTATGGATTACCAGTTTGAACCGCACTGACTGGCTCTTCCGTCCGAAGGTACTGTGGAATTTCGAGAGGAATTGGCGCTTGGCCGTTGGAGCCGATATTTTCCAGGGGCCGCCGCAGGGCCTCTTCGGGCAGTATGACGGACAAGACCGTGTCTATTCAGAAGTGCGATATAGCTTCTAAGTTATTTGTCTTGTGAATCGCGCAAAAAAAAGTCCCGTGCTTCCACGGGACTCTCTTAACTTAATGTAGTTATTTCATCAGGCCTTGCGGCGACGCGTCACGCCTAAACCGATCAGTCCCAAGCCGAGAAGGGCTAGGGAGGCAGGTTCTGGTATTGCAAATACGGCACTGATATCACCCGTAATCTCACTATAAGTCCCTGGTCCTGGTACTGTCGGGAATGCATCAAAGTCGCCGTTGGTTTCGAGAACTAGATGGAAGGGGTCGGGGGCGACGAAATAGTTTTCACCTGCTGCTGTGAGCGTGAAATCATCAAACCACAGGTCAAAGGCCCCCGGTGTTCCTACTACGCCGACTGCAGACGTCAGGCTCGTAGCAAATGCAACCTGGTAATCATCGTCGTCGCTGTCAACCACAACCGTACCCAATCCTGTTCCCGGAAGAGTGAAGAGCGTATCTTGGTTCGGGTCGACCCAGACGTAAAGGTATCCGGTTTGGCCAACGAACCCCGTAGCTGTGAGATTACCGCTTGAACTAAACAGGGTGTACAAGTTGTAGCCGCCAGGGCTGCCCAAGTAGGACACAATCGCGTTCGCACCGTCGTTGTAGGCATATTGCCCCCACTCGGCGTAACCCACCGAGTCAAATGTGCCGTTGGTGTTAACTGTCAGCACTTCATTGTAGAGACCGTTAAGTTTGTCGGCCTCAAAATAAGTGAAGTTATCGCTAAACCCTAGAACACTGGATTCGTCTACAGTGAACTCGTTGAACGTGCCGATGGCCGAAGCTGAGGCACTTGCAAGACCCAAAACCGATGTGACGGCCAGGGAAAGCAAAGTTTTTTTCATAACAGTTCTCCTTTCGATAAGAACATTATCCAGCCATTTTGGCCTCACCCTAACTAATGCAAGTGGTGTGCCATACGTCGTAACTTTATGAATATAAAGGATTGGTGTTGTTTTTTGCTTTGTTTTTTGTTTTGCTGTGTAAAGTATCTCGACAATGGCTCTGCTTGTTGAAAGATGTTCTTGGCGCTTCAAGGTACGGTAGCGTGTGGCACGTGAAGAGCTCCCCGCGTTGATCCTGGCGTGGCGACTGGGGCACGGTATCGCTATCGGATGCATACGGAACTGCGTCTCGCAGATGAGGTGGCGTGGCCGTTCTGCGATTGTTCCTTCGATACCGCGAATATCTCCAATTCTGTTTAGGAAAGCCCCATAAACGTTGAAAAAGCTGCGGAAACACTCCTCTTGCCCCGACCAATTGTGCTCGCTGATCAAGCAATCTACGAAAACGCTATTTGTTCAGCGTTTACTTAAGGAAACGCTGAAATATTCGTCACCCCGGCGAAGGCCGGGGTCCAGTTCGTTGAATTTTCTGGATTCCGGCCTTCGCCGGAATGACAAATCTTCAATAAATCAGCACGTCCTATATTTCTCTTTTGTGATCTCGCCGAGACTCGTCGGAAGCATTGCGGAACGTGTCGACTATTTGTGGGGTGAGAAAATCGAGCTACAAAAAAACGGCGACCGAAGTCGCCGTTTGAGTGTTGTGCCAGAGAACCGATTCAGGACTTCCGGCGACGGATCATTCCGAGGCCAAGGAGTGGAAGGCCAACCAGCAACAGGGTTGCCGGTTCCGGAACGTCTTGTCTTACATCGGCCGCCATGATGAAGATGTCGTCGTAGCCACCGTCGTTGCACGCCGTGGCAAGAGGTCCTTCGGTAACGAAGCAACCGATCTTGACTTGCGCGGACAGTACGTCGTAACCGAGGCTCATGTAATACTCGAGGTTTTCGTCAAGTTCCGGGATATAGGAAATCCATTCGGCCCCGTTGGTACCCAGGTTGTTCGAAATGTGCGTGTAGCCGTCTGGGCAGGTCGTTGCTCCGCCGATAAGCGGCATAAACGTGCCATCCGGCAGGACGCAGATGTCGCCGGCGATGTAGGTCATGTCTGTGTAGTAGTTAATGGCCGTCGGGGTGATTCCGTCGAAGGTCTTGGTGGTCGTGAAATCGTAGACATGAGAAGCAGGAATCTGCAAATCACCGGGGGTGCGCCCGTCGTTCAGCGTGAGTTCGAAATTGAGCGGGGCAAGGCTCCCGTCGACATCGCGTAGCGTCACCATGGACCAGATCTGGGTGGCTTGTCCAGTGCCGCCGGTTTCATTGAAATCGTAACCGATCAGCATGTTGTAACGTGTGTCGCCAATGGTAAGTGCATCGATCAGCGATTGGATCGTCATGTCCCACGCTTTGGTCGAGTCACCGTCAGTCGGGCCGTTGATCGGTTCGGCTGCAGTTGCGCTATCAAAATTCCCATTATTGGGAACTTCGTACGCTTGGTCGATCTGCGTACTGAAATCCGTATTGATAGGAATCTGGCCGCCCGCACCAGTACCTACCACGACCATTGATTTCAGTGCGCCCTGGTTCGCATCGACCACGTAACCTGCTGGTTCCGACGTGTTAGTTGGACTGATGCTAGCCAGATAGTTAAGGAAGGTCGTCGAACAACTGACGAAATCTCCTTCCGCCAAGCAAGCCTGATTGTTCATGATGTCCAGGCTTGGGGGGGAGTAGAGATACAACTCTGCTGCCGCCTGGCCAGGAATCATTCCGAACATTGTGCTCGCGATCAATGCATGTGCAAGTTTTCTCATGGCCATACTCCTTCGTTTCTTGCTTTGTCAGCAAAGGACTTTCTGCACCGATTTATAAGCATTTTTAGTGCCGAAAGTTATAACTCGTTGAAACTTGTTTTGTTTATTATCTAAGTCATATCTCTTGGTGTTGGTTTGTAAAGTTTTTCGACATTCCGCTGACGCGTGACTGATATCCTTCTTCCGATTGATGAGGCAAGGTGTCAGGGCTTTGTATTCAACTACGTTGACTGTCTATCATGGACAAAGGGAGGAATACGGAATTGGAAACAGGACAGATGCCTTCAGGGAAGTCCCGGGACGAGATTGCTGAAGCCTACAAGTCGGATCCGTGGTGGTACGACGTCCGAGGCTTTTTCATTCTCACCTTCGCATACAACAGCACACTGGGATCACAATTACGTTTTTTCGGGCCGAACTATGGCCCGGATCATCTCGAGGTGGCCTGTGGCACGGGGACGCTTCTTGAGCTGATTCTGCGCTGGCGGCGGTGGAAAAAGCTGCCTCCCGTTCATATTGTCGGCGTGGACTACGCTGAGTCGATGCTGGCCGGGGCGCGCCATCGTTTCCGCAAGCATCCGGAAATCGAGTTGCGCCATGCCGATGCGGCGGCATTGCCGTTCGGGGATGATTCGTTCGATACCGCGAATATCGCCAATTCGGTTCATTGCTTTCCCGACGTCGATGGGGCGTTGCGGGATATTTATCGGGTGCTGAAGACTGACGGGACGCTGGCGGCCAATGTCCTGCTTTACCCGCGCGGTGGCTGGCCGCTGAGAAACATCGCGGAGCGCATCAACCGCTGGGGGATTAAAAAAGGCATCCTTTATACGCCGTACGAGCAATCTGACATCCGCCAGCGATTTCTGGATGCCGGATTTGCGATGGTGTCCGAGGCGGTGTCCGGGAATTGTTACAACATCCTGGTCCGGAAACCGTAGATTCACTGGCCCGATCGGGCCAATTGGGCCTTGACCAGCGTCCTCATCAGAATCTGCAAGGGGTTGCGGTGACCGCCCGGGCGCCATGTGCGGGTAAATCGCTGCCGGTAGGCGTCGAACTGGCTGCCCCAGGGCGCCAGGTGGACACCACGGCGTCTCAGCAGGAGCTTGAGCGTTTCGACGGCGGCCACTCCGGCGCATAACTGGCAGGCCGCTATGCTGGACGGGCCCTTGCGGTTGGCGAGATCGATCCGGCTCATGTCGGCGACATAGCCGCGCTGCAGCATGGCTGGGGACAAGCCGACCAGGAAGCGGATCGCCATTTCCAGTTCATCGGCGCAGTCCTTGAGGCCGAAGTAGTCTTCGAAAGACATTCCGCCGGGGCCGAAGACCAACTGTGCGGTTCCCATACCCAGTGGTGCAGCGGTGACGGCCGGGATTTTTCTTTCCTGGCATGCGGCAAATGTCATTTGTCGTGCGTCGAACGCAAAGAAGTCCAGACCATCGACGTAAACCTCGGCGTCCTCCAGAAAATCGTCGAGCGTGTCCCGCCGAATGCCTTGGGGAAAACAGCGCAATTCGATTTCCGGGTTGATGTCTTTGGCCATTTCAGCGAGGACATCGAGTTTCGGGTGCCCGACGCTGCACATCGTCGCACCGACCTGTCGATTGAAATTGACCAGGTCGAAAGCGTCGAAATCGGCGATCGAGAATTTTCCTATCCCCAGGCGAGCGAGTGTCAGGAGGTGTACGCCCCCAACTCCACCAAGTCCGCCAATGGCCACCCGTGCATTCCGCAGACGAGCCTGTTCGGCCTCGGTCACCCAGCCAATGTTGCGCGAGAATGCGGCATCATAGTCGAACGCTTGCATGGTTAACTCCGAATTAGCAGCACCGGAACGCTTACGGAATCCGGTTCGACGGACTAAACTTATCAAGCTCACAGTAAACGTTAATTCAGATAGCCGCAAATCATGCAGAGTCTTTCTCGTGATCTCCAGTTGGCGATGCGCAATCTGCACCGGAATGCCCGGCGAAGCGCTGTGGCCTTGCTGACGGTCGCGGCCGGTGTCGTTGCGTTCCTGCTGGCCGGTGGATTTATCGCCTGGATTCTCGCCGATGGCCGGGAGGCAACGATCCATTCGCAACTCGGGCACGTCCAGATCGTTCGTCCCGGCTACTATGAGCGTGGCATTGCTGATCCGTATGCTTTTCTCTTGCCCGCGGATTCTTCGGAGCTGCAACAGATTTCGGCCATTCCCGGTGTCGTTTCGCTGACGCCGCGTCTGGCCTTCAGCGGCCTGATCAGCCACGGAGATACGACGCTGGCGTTTTCCGGCGATGGTATCGATCCGGTCAAAGAGGCGCCTCTCAGTAATCGCATCACGCTGCTGTCCGGCCTGGGATTGAGCAAGAGCGACGAATTGTCCGTCATGCTGGGCGAGGGGCTGGCACGGAACCTTGGGGTTCGGGTCGGGGATCGGGTGGTGTTGCTCGTGTCAACCGCGAAAGGCGCGGCAAATGCGGTTGAGGTGTCCGTTGCCGGCCTGTTTGCCACGATCACCAAGGAATACGATGATTATGCGGTGCGCTTGCCTATTGAGGTGGCGAGGAAGCTGATGAAGGTTTCCGGTGCGACGGCGTGGGTCGTGCTGCTCGATCGGACGGAGGGCGTGGGTGAATACGTGGACGCGGCACGCAAGCTTCTCGCCGAGCGCCAGTTCGAGATCATTCCCTGGCGTGAACTCGCAGACTTTTACAACAAGACGGAAGCCCTGTTTTCCAAGCAAGTGGATGCGATGAAAGTGATCATCGGCTTGATCATCGTTCTGACAATTTCGAACACGTTGACGATGAACGTGCTTGAACGGACGATGGAAATCGGCACCAGTCTGGCGATTGGCTTCCCGGGAAGCCGGGTGATGCGGCTGTTTGTCTTCGAAGGGGTGCTGCTGGGAATGTTCGGAGGGTTGCTCGGTGTCGGTGTCGGCTATCTGGCGGCGCTACTCATTTCCTCGGTGGGTATTCCCATGCCGGCCGCTCCCGGCATGGCGCATGGTTATGTGGCCAGGATCAGTATCACGCCGGAACTCGTGTTCGATGCCGTTCTGCTCGCATGCGTGACAACGCTGCTGGCCAGTGCTTTCCCGGCATTGAAGGCGGGGCGAATGAAAATTGTGGACGCACTACGGCACGGACTATGATGCTCCAGTTGCTTCTCGCGTTGAGAAACGTCTTTCGTCAGAAGACCCGCTCTGCGGCGACGCTGTTGGCTATTTCGGTCGGCGTCGCGGGGCTGATCCTGGCGGGAGGATTCGTCGAGGATATTTTCATCCAGTTGGGGGAGGCCATCATTCGTGCGCAGACAGGGCATCTGCAACTGACCCGGGAAGGCTATCGGGAAGGGAGGGCGCGTGCTCCGGAAGCCTATCTCATTGAAGCTCCTGACCGGATCAAGGCGGCGATTGCGGATACGCCGGGCGTGGATCGCGTGTTCGCCCGGCTCGGCTTCTCCGGCGTGATCAACAACGGGAAGCGCGATCTGGGAGTCATTGGCGAGGGGGTCGAGCCGGATGTCGAACAGGGTGCAAACAGCTATCTGCGTTATATCGAAGGCAGGGCGCTGAACGATAACGATCTGGATGGGGTTGTTGTCGGTCAGGGCGTGGCGAAATCGCTCGGACTCAAAGTGGGTGACCGTGTGAATTTGCTGATCAGCCTGGCGCAAGGCGCGGTCAATACGCTCGATTTCGAGGTGGTTGGCGTATTCCAGAGCTTTTCGAAGGAATTCGACGCGCGGGCCGTGCGGGTTCCTCTCAAGGCGGCTCGCGAATTGATGGATACGCAAGCGGCGCATGTGCTGGTGGTCATGCTGAAGGACACCAAGTCGACGGAAGACATCGCCTTGAGGCTGGAGCAGCGTTTCGGTGCGCAGGGGTTCGAAATTGCGCGCTGGAACAAGCTTTCCGATTTCTATGAAAAGGCGGTCGATCTTTATGATCGCCAGTTCGGAGTGTTGCGTTTGATCATTCTGCTCATGGTGCTGTTGAGCGTGACCAACAGCGTCAATATGACTCTCTTCGAGCGAACACGGGAATTCGGAACGATGCTTGCCCTTGGTGACCGGCCGGTGGTGGTATTCCGTCTGATAATGATTGAAAGCGCACTTGTCGGCTTGCTTGGCGCGGTCCTGGGGATTGCCATCGGCTGTATCTCGGCGTGGGTTATTTCGGCGATCGGAATCCCCATGCCGCCGCCGCCGAATGCCAATATCGGATATGTGGCCTATATTCGCCTGGTTCCGCATGAAGTTCTGTTGGCCGGAGCAACTGGTTTTGTGGCGACTTGTCTGGCGGCGGTTCTGCCGGCCCGACGGGCATCACGTCTTCACGTGGTCAATGCGCTGAGGCAAGGTGTGTGACATAGTTGGCACGCCAGGCTCCCGCGAACGCGTATCGTGTGAAATATGCGGAAGTGATTTATTGCCGCTCGGAAGATTTGCAACGTAGAGAATTTTGTGGTTCCGCAGATTTGTTTATTCGAATCAGAACTTTTCGGATAAGATTTAATCCTTAATGTTATCTTTTCTTCATATCTGGACAGCTGCCAAAGGAGAATGAAATGTCTGTCGGCATGAGAAACAGAGTTGATGCGATGATTCGCTGGATCGTCGTTGGGATACTCGGCCTAGCGGTGTTTGGCTGCGCTACGGGGCCGGATATTCCTCCCGCGCCATCCGCCGCGGCGTCTTCCAGCTACAACTACATCATTGGTCCTGGTGACGCGGTCAATATCGTCGTCTGGCGGAATCCGGAACTTTCCATGTCGGTTCCCGTTCGCCCTGACGGAAAAATTGCTGCGCCGCTGGTCGAAGATCTCGTGGCGATGGGCAAGGATGCATCAACACTTGCGCGCGATATCGAGAAGGAACTCGGAAAATACATTCGCGATCCGGTGGTTACCGTCGTCGTGACCCAGTTCGTCGGCCCGTATAGCGAACAGATCCGTGTTGTGGGGGAGGCCGGCAAGCCGCAGACGCTGCCGTACAAGCAGAAGATGACCTTGCTTGACGTGATGATTGCCGTGGGTGGTCTCACGGATTTCGCCGATGGCAACAGCACGACACTGCTGCGGACCTCCGAAAGCGACAAGCAGTACAGCGTTCGCGTGGCGGATCTGATCAAGCGGGGCGATGTCTCGGCCAACGTTGACATGAAGCCGGGTGACGTTCTGATCATCCCGCGTAGCTGGTTCTAAGATCGGCTTCTACATGCATTGCGGCCTTCGGGTCGCAATGCGTTTGTAACTCTTTTGCGAAATACTATTACCGATGGATGAAATCCTCCGGCAGGCTACTACTATCCTGCGCGGCATGTGGAAGCACCGATGGCTTGGGGTGTGTGTGGCCTGGGTCGTTGGGGCGATCGCCGTTGCCGTCGTCTTTCGTATCCCGGACAAGTACGAGGCGTCGGCGCGCATCTACGTTGATACACAGTCGATACTCAAGCCGCTGATGTCCGGGTTGGCGATCGAGCCCAACATCGATCAGCAGATCATGATTCTGAGCCGGACGCTCATCAGCCGGCCCAACGTCGAAAAACTGGTACGGATGGCCGATCTGGATCTCAACATCCAGTCCAAGGCCAAGCAGGATGCGCTGATCGATGAGTTGATGAAGGCGCTGACGATCAAGAGCGTCGGGAGGGACAACCTTTACACGCTGGCTTACGCTAATCCTGAACCGGAAAAGGCCAAACGTGTGGTGCAGTCGCTGGTTTCCATCTTTGTTGAATCCGGCCTCGGGGACAAGCGCAAGGATACGGACAGTGCGAGGAAGTTCATCGACGAGCAGATACAGGTCTACCAGAAAAAACTCGAAGAGGCTGAAAACCGGCTCAAGGAATTCAAACTCAAGAACATCTCGGCCCAGACCTCCGACGGCAAGGATTACTTTGGCCGCATTAGCGAGGTAACTGCCGCATTGGAGGGATCCAAACTTGAACTGCGCGAGGCTGAAAACTCGCGCGATGCGCTCAAGCGTCAAATTCTCGGTGAAGAGCCTGTTCTCCTGCCGGAAGCACCGGAAACTACCTCCGGTATTTCCATTCCGGAGATCGACGGACGAATCGATACTTTGAAGCGAAACCTCGATGGTCTGTTGCAGCGCTTCACCGACCGGCATCCCGATGTTGTTGGCACGCGTCGCATGATCAGTGAACTCGAAGAACAGAAGAAAACCGAAGTCGCTGCGCGCAAGAAGGTTGCCTTGTCGAGTCCCGCGTCGGTGGTAAATACCAACCCGGTCTATCAACAGTTGAAAATTTCTCTCGCGGAAAATGAGGCGACGGTAGCTTCATTGCGGGTACGGGTTGCCGAGTACCAGAAACGGTACGATGAATTGAAAGACGCGATGAAGATGATTCCGCAGATCGAGGCGGAACTTACCCAACTCAACCGGGATTACGACATCAACAAGAAGAATTACGAGAGTCTTGTCGCACGCAGGGAGTCGGCAACGATTTCCGGCGAGATGGATGCTTCCGCGGCTGGCGTTGATTTCCGTTTGATCGATCCTCCCCGAGTGACGCCAAAGCCGGTGGCGCCGAACCGGATGATTCTGTTGCCCTTGACCTTCGTGCTTGCGCTCGGCGCCGGGTTGTTCGCCCCCTTTGCCGCGAGCCAGATTCGACCGGTGTTCTTTGATGCCCGGGGCCTGAGGGAAATGACCGGGTTGCCGCTGCTTGGGGTTGTGTCGAAATCAGTAGCGGATATCGATGTCGCGCGTGCGAAACGTGGATTGCGCGGGTTTTTTGTCGCTGTTTTCGCGTTCGTAGCGGCATACGGAGCCGGGATCGCACTGTTGTTCGTGTTGTCATCCCGCACGGCTTGAGGATTAGCGATGAGTCTCATTGAGCAAGCAGCCCAAAGGCTGGAGCAACTGAAAAAAGCCGGGGTCGACGTTCCTGAATCGACGCCACAGGAGGATCTGCCGCGTCCTGAGATGCGCGCGCGCGCGGCAGACCGCGAGGTTTCTCGTCCAGAGGCTACATCCAAAGTCCAAGCCGATGCGCAAGCAGCCATTCAGACGCCTGAAATGACCATGTCGCGTCGTGTGGATGTTGACCTCGGCGCGATGCAGGCGTCCGGATTTGTCCGGCCCGATGCAAAGCGTTCGCGGCTTGCGGACGAATTCCGGGTAATCAAGCGTCCGCTGATCGACAACGCCATGGGGAAAGCCGCGGCACAGATCAAGGACGGCAACCTGATCATGGTGACCAGCGCGCTTCCCGGCGAGGGAAAAACGTTTACAGCGGCGAACCTGGCCATCAGCATCGCCATGGAACTCGACAACACCGTGATGCTGGTGGATGCCGACGTCGCGCGTCCTGCCTTGCTGAGCCGCATGGGGCTGGCGCCGGCTAAGGGATTGCTGGACGTTCTGGTCGATGATTCGATTCATCTATCGGACGTGCTGCTGCGAACCAACATCGAAAAGCTGACCATCCTGCCGAGCGGGACGCCGCATCCGCGCGCCACGGAACTGTTGGCGAGTGACGCCATGGTTCGCTTGCTGAAGGATATGTCGCACCGTTACTCGGACCGGATCATCATCTTCGACTCGCCGCCCCTGTTGGTTACCACGGAAGCACGGGCGCTGGCATCGCACATGGGACAGGTCGTCGTCGTGGTCAAGTCTGAGAGTACGACGCACTCCGATGTGAAGCATGCGTTGGCGGCAATTGAGGGGTGCCCGGTGAGGCTGATGGTGCTCAACCAGTCGAAAACAGTGACGAAGGACCAATACGGCTATGGGTATGGCTACGGATACGGCTATGGCACGACGGGCGCGTAACCTCGTTCCGGCATTCTCGGCGGCTGTCCTGGTCGCAATGGCGCTGCCGGTGTCTGCCGGTGAATGGACAATTACGCCGTCGGTCTCGCTCAATGAAACGATGACCGACAATGTCGATCAAGTCGAAAATCATCGGACGAGTTCCCTGATCACGGACATCGCGCCGGGTATCAACATCGTCGGGACGGGCGATCGCGTCAAGCTGAACGTCGACTACCGGCTGCACAACCTGTTTTACTCCGACGATTCGTCGCGGAACGGCCATCAGAACTCCCTGAACGCGGCGGGCACGCTTGAAGCGCTGGAAAACTGGTTCTACATCGATGCGAACGCATCGATCTCCCAACAGAACCTCTCGGCGTTCCGTGGCGCAACGGACTCTTCCGTCGATACCAACAATAGCAGCAACACCACCGAGACATCGACCTACCGCCTGTCTCCTTATTTCAAGGGAATGCTTGGCGCCTCGACAGAATACGAACTGCGTTACAACCTTGCTAAAACGACCACCGATTCGAGCAATTCTTATGACACCACTACGCGGGGCTTTGCAGCGCGGTTGAGGGGTACTCCCCAATTGTCGCGATTTGCTTGGGCCGTCGATGCCAATACGCAGAAGGCGGAGTTCAGCAATGGGCGAGAGAACGACGCCGATTTGTTGCGCGGCGTCCTGACCTATAAATTTGATCCCCAGTTCCGCGTTTCGCTCATCGGGGGGCGCGAGTCGAATGATTACGCAAGCATCGACAAGAAATCGCACACGATAAAGGGACTCGGCCTCGACTGGTCGCCGACTGACAGAACCTTGCTCTCAGCCTCCCGGGAAGACCGCTTTTTCGGGAACAGCGACAGCGTCAGCTTTACACATCGCACGGCGCGAACAGCGTGGAAGTTCCGGCAGACGAAAGATACGGTGACCTCGACGAACCAGACGTCGGGTTCCGTCGGTACCTACTTCGACCTCTTCGACAACATGTTCCAGTCGGCGATTCCGGACCCTGCTGCACGGGCAGCGTTTGTAAATGCCTTCCTGCAAAGCAATGGCGTTTCACCGACTGCGCAATTGCAGGGGGGATTCATGACGACCGGCGTAACTCTCCAGAAACGCCGCGAGTTGTCTTTTGCCCTGTCCGGTGTGCGGAATACGGTGACCTTCGCTGCAACACAAAGCGATTCAGAAAACCTCTCTCAGGGCGCAGGCCTTGGGTGGTTCGCCGGGACGGAGTTCGCCAATGTCAATCAGGTGCGGCAAACCGGCGCCAGCGTGAACTGGTCGCACAAGCTGACGGGATTATCGACCCTTACTGGGAGCCTTTCCCGCCTGAAGAGCAAGGGGCAAGGAACCTCCTCCGCCGAAACCGATCAGGACTTGTATACCGTCAATTTCCTGACCCAGGTCGGGCCGAAAACCAATGTCGGCGTTGGTTTCCGGAGGATCGACGTAGACGGAACGACGAGTTACACCGAGAACGCGGTGACCGGTACGTTCTCGCATCGCTTCTAGGTGCGCGAACATGTACGAATCCTTCTATGGCCTGACCAGCAAGCCATTCCAGCTCAATCCTGACCCGAATTTCTATTTCGGCAGCAAGCAGCATCGGCGGGCCACGGCTTATCTCGAATATGGGCTCCATCAGAACGAAGGGTTCATCGTCGTTACCGGTGAAGTTGGCGCCGGCAAGACCACGATCGTGCGCGGACTGCTCAGCAAGCTCGATTCAGCCAAAGTGGTGGCCGCGCATCTGGTCAGCACGCAGCTTGATGCCGACGATACCCTGCGCATGGTGGCAGCGGCCTTCGGGGTACGTACCAAAAATCTCGGCAAGTCGGATGTCCTGCTCGCACTGGAAGCGTTTCTGGTCGACATCACCCGGCAGGGCAAACGCTGCCTGTTGATCGTCGATGAAGCGCAGAACCTGACGCCGCATGCCGTCGAAGAATTGCGCATGCTTTCGAATTTCCAGTTCGAAACGCAAGCGCTCTTGCAGAGCTTCCTGATCGGTCAGCCGGAATTCCGCAGCATCATGCAGAGTCCGCACATGCAGCAGTTGCGACAACGCGTGATTGCTGCCTGTCACATCGGTCCGATGGACGAGGACGAAACGAGGGGCTACGTCGAGCACCGCCTGAAATGCGCAGGGTTCACCGGAGCCCCGTTGTTTGATGGCGGCGCCTATACAGCTATTCACAAAGCCAGCGGCGGTGTGCCGCGTCGGATCAATTCGTTGTGCGACCGGGTACTTCTTTCCGGGCTCCTCGGCGGGAAATCCTCGTTCAAGGCGGAAGAGGTCGAAGAGGTCGCCAAGGAGCTGAATGAAGAAACGCTGGCACCAGGCCTTGCTCCGCTCGATCCTCCCGGCGTGGCGGAAAGTCGCGCGCAAGACCACCGGCTTACGGATACCGGGGTCATGGATTTCAATCTCGCCCGGCTCGAACTCGACACGCAGATTGCCGACGAGGCCTTGCAGGCCATTACGGATTTGAAGCAGGGGATCAGCGAGCAGAGGATCGTACGATTGGAGCGCAGCATGATCCGCATTGAACGCAGCTCCGCAGCGACACTGACTTTGCTGCAGCAACTCGTCAATTCGATTCGGGTGCAGCATGCGGAAAAGGAAGGGCAGGGGTGAGGTGAATGCAGCAAAGCCCTGTCAGGAACGCATTTACCATTGACGTCGAGGACTATTTTCAGGTTTCGGCGTTTGCGCCCTATATCTCACGGGATCATTGGGATAGCAAGGCGTGTCGGGTCGAAGGCAACGTCGAACGCATCCTGCAGATGCTTTCCGATCACGGAACGCACGCCACTTTTTTTACCCTCGGCTGGATTGCGCAGCGGCATCCCCAGGTCGTTCGGCGGATTGTAGATAACGGACATGAACTGGCCAGCCACGGCTACGGTCACGAGCGCGCCAGCGACCTTGACGAAGCTGCATTCTTTGCCGATATCGACAGTGCGCGAAAGTTGCTGGAAGACATCGCCGGGCAACGGGTCAGCGGCTATCGGGCACCGAGCTTTTCAATCGGAGCGAAGAATCTCTGGGCCTTCGATTGCCTGCTGAAGGCCGGCTACGCCTACAGTTCGAGTATCTACCCGATCCGCCACGACCATTACGGCATGCCTGATGCGCCGCGCTTCGCACATCAGGTGCGCGATGGCCTGTGGGAAATACCGGTCACCACCGCCTGTTTCTTTGATCGCAACTGGCCGGCGAGCGGCGGCGGCTACTTCCGGCTGATGCCGTATGCGATGTCGCGCTGGCTGTTCCAGCGCGTTAACCATCACGACAAGCAGCCGGCGATCTTCTATTTCCACCCGTGGGAAATCGACGTAGACCAGCCGCGCATCCCCGGGATCGACGCGAAAACACGCCTTCGCCATTATCTCAACCTGCACCGGATGGAAGCCCGTGTCCGGCGCCTGCTTGCCGATTTCGAATGGGGCCGGATGGACGAGATCTTCCTCGCCGGGAACGTCGGGGGAGACTGATGGCAGCAATGACAGGCAACAAGGCGGGAGCGGCGTTGGTCGTTCGGCAACTTCAGCCGGCGGATACCGAATCCGCGCGTCGATGGGACGCGTTTGTGTTCGGTTGCGCGGACGCGACATTCTTCCATCGCTCCGGCTGGCAGGAAATAGTTTCGGGCGTCTTCCGGCATCGTACGTATTTCCTCTACGCGGAACGGGACGGTGTCATCGAAGGCGTGCTGCCCCTGGCCCATGTAAAAAGCCGCTTGTTCGGCAACGCGCTCGTCTCACTGCCCTTTGCTGTCTATGGTGGCGTCGCTGCTACCGTTCCCGAAGCCGCTGACGCGCTGGAAGTGGAGGCGCTGGCAATCGCCCAACGGCTCGGTGTCGACCACCTCGAGTTGCGCAACTTTGACCAGCGTCACGCCGAGTGGCCGACGCAGGATCTGTACGTCTGCTTTCGCAAGGCCATCGATCCGGATGTCGAGGCCAACATGCTGGCCATTCCGCGCAAGCAGCGGGCGATGGTGCGCAAGGGAATCAAGAACGGCTTGCGCAGCGAAGTCGAGCGAACAGTCTCGCATTTCTTTCCGCTCTATGCCGACAACGTGTTGAGGCACGGCACACCCGCCATGCCCCGACGCTACTTCGAGCGACTGTTGCAGGTTTTCGGCGACGATTGCGACGTCCTGACGGTCTTCGATCCTCAGGGCCGGCCGATCAGCAGCGTGCTCAGTTTCTACTTCCGCGACGAAGTCCTGCCGTACTACGCCGGCGACGACGTGGCAGCGCGTGACCTGGCCGGCAATGATTTCAAGTATTGGGAACTGATGCGGCGTTCCTGCGAACGCGGCCTCCGCATCTTCGACTACGGGCGCAGCAAACAGGGAACCGGGTCTTACTCGTTCAAGAAAAACTGGGGATTCGAGCCAAAGCCGCTGTTCTACGAGTATCGCCTTTATAAATGCGACAGCATCCCGCAGAACAATCCGGCCAACGCCAAGTACCGGCTGTTCATCGAAGCCTGGCGTCGATTGCCGATCGGCGTCGCGAACTGGCTCGGTCCTTTCATCGTGCGCAATCTGGGCTAGGCCATTCGCATGAATAGTTCGTTGCTTTCAAAAGTGCTAATCGAATCCTGTCATTCCGGCGCAGGCCGGAATCCAGGAACGGCGTTTGAGGCATCCTACTGGGTCCCGGCCTCCGCCGGGACGACGAACAAAGGGGGGACCGGCAGGGCGGAAGTAATTTCCACCGCCGTTTTCGCTCCCACGTCATTCCGGCGCAGGCCGGAATCCAGAAATCCACGCTCAAGCTTATCCATCAAAAATGAAGCAGCCTTGCGTTTACATTCTCGCGAGTCAGAAAAACGGAACGCTCTACGTCGGAGTGACTTCCGATGTGGTGCAGCGCATCTGGCAACACAAAAACGACCTGGTCGAAGGATTTACCAAGAAATATGGTGTTCATACCCTGGTCTGGTACGAACTCCATGCCACGATGGAATCGGCCATTTCTCGCGAGAAGGCGATCAAGGACTGGCATCGGGCCTGGAAAATGAGGCTCATCGAATCAACCAACCCGCAATGGCGGGATCTTTACAACGAGATAGTTTGATTCGTCATTCCGGCGCAGGCCGGAATCCAGGAACGGCGTTTGAGGCATCCTACTGGGTCCTCCCGGCCTCCGCCGGGACGACGACATCGAGGCGCACGCCATGAGCAACCTGCTATACCTCGTCCATCGCCTTCCCTATCCCCCGAACAAGGGCGACAAGGTGCGTTCGTTTCATCTGCTCCGGCATCTGGCGGCGAAACACCGCGTGTTTCTCGGGACGTTCATCGATGATCCGCAGGACGAGGCCTATGTCGACAAATTGCCGGAGTACTGTGCCGGGACGCATATCGTCCGGCTGTCGCCGCGCGCTGCGAAGCTGCGCAGCCTGAGCGGACTGTTGAGTGGCGAGGCACTGACCTTGCCGTACTATCGCAACGCCGGACTGCAGGACTGGGTCGACCAGACGATCAAGAAGGAAAAGATCGACGCCGCCGTCGTGTTTTCCTCGGCCATGGCCCAGTACCTGACAAAGCACTCCTCATTGCGTACGCTCATCGATTTCTGCGATGTCGATTCCGCCAAATGGACGCAGTACGCCCCCGATCACCGCTGGCCCCTGTCGTGGATCTACCAGCGCGAGGGCGAAAGGCTGTTGGAGTTTGAAAAGCATGTTGCCGCGGCGGCCGACCATGGCTTCTTCGTTACCGAAGCCGAGACGGAATTGTTCCTGAAATCTGCGCCGCAGTTCCGCGAAAAGGTATCGGCAATGGGCAACGGCGTCGATTCGGACTTCTTCTCGCCGGAACACGCATTGGCCTCGCCATTTGCACCAGACGAAATTCCCCTGGTCTTCACTGGCGCGATGGACTACTGGCCGAACATCGACGCGGTCAAATGGTTCGCCGCCGAGATCTTCCCGCGCTTGCTGGCCGAACGGCCGACGCTCCGTTTCTACATCGTCGGGCGCAGTCCGGCGCCGGCAGTGCAGGAACTCGCCAGCGACCGCGTGGTCGTTACTGGGACAGTGCCTGATGTAAGGCCGTATCTGCGTCACGCGGTGGTGGTCGTTGCTCCGCTGCGTATCGCACGCGGTATCCAGAACAAGGTGCTGGAAGCGATGGCCATGGCTGTGCCGGTCGTCGTCGCTCGCGGGTGTGGCGAGGCGGTGGACGCCGTTCCCGAGCAGGACTTCCTGCTGGCGGAAAGTGCCGACGATCATGTACGGCAGATCAACGCGCTGCTCGGATCAAAGGAGCGTCGGGTAGCTGTCGGCGAAGCGGCAAGGCGCCAGGTGGTACGGCGTTACAGCTGGGATGCACACCTGTCGATCATCGATCGCTATATCGAAACGATGGCCTGCAAGTGACAAGGGCAGACAAAGCGATGGATCAAGCGGAAAAGGTCGTAATAGCGGAACAGAAGCCCACCCAACCGTGGCGGCAGGCGGTGAGCGTGCTGGCCCTCACGCTGCTGATCATTCTTTTCGTCTACCGCGAAACGGCGTTGTCCATGGCCGAGATCTGGGCGCGCAGCGATACATTTACCCATGGTTTCCTCGTGCCGCTGATCACCCTCTGGCTCGTCTGGCGAAAGCGCGCGTCGTTCGCCGATGTCGTTCCCCAGCCGAATTACTGGATTCTGTTGCTGCTTGCCGGTGCCGGTTTTGGCTGGCTGCTTGGAGAAATGGCGACGGTGGGGCCGCTCTCCCAGTTTTCCCTGACCGCAATGGTGATCCTGGCTGTTCCGGCTATCCTCGGTCTGGAGGCGGCACGAAAGATCCTCTTTCCACTCGCGTTCCTCCTCTTCGCCGTCCCGTTCGGCGAGTTCACCATGCCGCAATTGATGGAATGGACGGCCGACATGACCATCGTCGGTCTACGCGCGAGCGGCATTCCGGTTTATCGCGAGGGACTGCACTTCATCATCCCGTCGGGGGCCTGGTCGGTCGTCGAGGCGTGCAGCGGCGTTCGCTATCTGATCGCCTCGCTGATGGTCGGAACCTTGTTCGCCTACCTGAGTTACCGATCGCTGAAGCGGCGCCTGCTGTTCGTCGGTGTTGCCTTCCTCGTGCCGATCGTTGCCAACTGGGTGCGCGCCTACATCATCGTCATGCTCGGGCATCTTTCGGGGAACAAGCTCGCTGCGGGCGTCGATCACCTGATTTACGGCTGGCTGTTCTTCGGCCTGGTGATCATGGCCATGTTCTGGATCGGCGCGCGCTGGCGCGAGGACGAAGTCGAAACATTGCATGAAACGAACCGGGAAAAGGCGTTGTTGCCGTGGAACTATACAAAACTCGTTCCAGCGGCATTGGCGACGGTTCTGGTCATTGCTCTTTGGCCGTTCGCGGAGTGGCAAATCGAACGTCATGCACCGAAGGAGGTTTCCCGCATCGAGGCGATACCTGCCGTTACAGGCTGGACAGCGACGGGGCAACGCCTGCGCGACTGGGATCCTGTTTATGGAAACGCGTCGGCGTATCTGCACGAGAGTTACGCGGCGGGTGGAGAGCAGGTGGGTTTGTACATCGCCTATTACCGCAACCAGGGGCCGGATCGCAAACTGGTGACCTCGGTCAATGCGCTGGTAACCAGCGAAGATCGGCGCTGGGTCAAGGTGACCGCAGGGGCGCGCGACGAGAAACTCGGCGAAAACACGCTGCCAATGCGCACGGCGGAACTGCGTAGTGGCGATGCGTCACGCCTGATCGTCTGGCGCTGGTACTGGATCAACGGCCGCCTGATGCGCAGCGATCATCTGGCCAAGGCCTACACGGCGCTGTACAAGCTGCTGGGGCAGGGCGACGACTCCGCGGTGATCATCGTCTATGCGCCCAAGGATACTAAAGACACGCTGCAGTATTCGTCACCCCGGCGAAGGCCGGGGTCCAGTTCGTTGGATTTTGTGGATTCGGCTGGGATACTCCAATTCTCCTCCGTCCTTCTAATAATCCTCTACGGTACACTGCTCATGCCTCGCATTGGTTGTTAGCTCTATCTTACAGGGGTGACAAATAATAGAGCTTGGGCTTGGGTTGGTGCAGCCAAACAAGCTAGGAAGCAAGCGAAGCTCGATAGTGAGACCGAAAGAGAAGGTCCGGTGGTGTTTTTCTCTGTGGCACTGAGCCATTCAAAAATACGGCGCGCTGGAGATTGCGGATTATCAAGTCAGTTGACCACGATTGCACTCGAACTGACCGGA
>NZ_JCANUT010000014.1:0-71295 GCF_059569095.1 Propionivibrio pelophilus DSM 12018
GAAGGTACCGAAATGGTCATGCCGGGCGACAACGTGCAGATGACGGTCAAGCTGATCTGTCCGATCGCGATGGAAGAAGGTCTGCGCTTCGCTATTCGTGAAGGCGGTCGTACCGTCGGCGCCGGCGTCGTCGCAAAAATTATCGAGTAATAGTTACTACGCGGGCGGGAAGTCTCCCGCCCCTTCGCTCTTTGGAACCTGAAAATGCAAAATCAGAAAATCCGTATCCGGCTGAAAGCTTTCGATTATCGCCTCATCGATCAGTCCGCTCTTGAAATCGTCGAAACTGCCAAGCGCACCGGGGCTGTCGTACGTGGCCCGGTTCCCTTGCCGACTCGTGTCCAGCGTTTTGATGTGCTGCGTTCGCCGCACGTCAACAAGACCTCCCGTGATCAGTTCGAGATCCGTACGCACCTCCGTCTGATGGACATCATTGATCCTACCGACAAGACCGTCGATGCGCTGATGAAGCTCGATCTTCCGGCTGGAGTGGATGTAGAAATTAAATTGCAGTAATAGCTTTAAGCCGGCTATAATGGCCGACTTTCACCGAGTGGCATCAAGCGATGCCACTCATTTTGTTTTGTGCTCGCCGGCCAATCGCAGCTGGCAAGAGGAGAATAACCATGAGTCTAGGCCTTGTTGGGCGCAAGGTCGGCATGACGCGCATCTTTACCGACGACGGCATGTCCGTTCCGGTAACAGTGCTCGACGTGTCGAACAATCGCGTCGCCCAGATCAAAACGCCTGAGAGCGACGGCTACACCGCCGTGCAAGTAACCTTCGGCAAGCGGCGCGCGTCGCGTGTCACGAAGTCGTTGGCCGGTCACTTGGCCAAGGCGGGTGTCGAAGCGGGTGTGTTGCTCAAAGAGTTCGTCCTGTCCCCAGAGGAAATTTCGTCGCTCAAGCCCGGTGATCAGATCAGTGTTTCGATCTTCGCCGTCGGCCAGAAGGTCGATGTGACCGGGAATACGATCGGTAAAGGTTTTGCCGGCGGAATCAAACGGCATCATTTCAGTTCGCAACGTGCTACGCACGGCAACTCCGTGTCCCACAACGCACCGGGCTCCATTGGTATGAACCAGGATCCGGGTCGTGTTTTCCCCGGGAAGCGTATGGCGGGGCATCTTGGCGATGTCAAGCGCACGCAGCAGAATCTCGAGGTGGTTCGCGTTGATGTCGAACGTCAGTTGTTGTTGGTTAAGGGTGCAGTTCCTGGCTCCAAGGGGTCGGATTTGGTCGTGCGCCCGGCTGTGAAGGCGGGGGCATAATGGAACTCAAGCTTATCAATGAGCAGGGCCAGGAAGCCAGCCGGTTGCAGGCATCGGACGTTTTGTTCGGGCGTGAATACAACGAGGCTCTGGTTCATCAGGTCGTTGTCGCTTATCAAGCCAACGCGCGTAGCGGGAATCGCGCGCAGAAGGATCGTGGGCAAGTCAAGCACACCACGTCCAAGCCGTTCCGTCAAAAGGGTACCGGTCGTGCGCGTGCCGGTATGTCCTCCTCGCCGTTGTGGCGCGGGGGTGGTCGCATCTTCCCGAATTCTCCTGAAGAGAATTTCAGCCAGAAGCTGAATAAGAAAATGTACCGTGCAGGTGTTGCGTCGATTCTGTCGCAACTTGTGCGTGAAGACCGGTTGGCTGTCGTCGATAGCATCTCGGTTGATGCGCCGAAGACCAAACTCTTCGCGCAGAAGATCAAGGGCATGGGTTACGACTCGGTGTTGGTGATTACCGACAGCCTCGACGAGAACGTTTACCTTGCTTCGCGCAATTTGCCGAATGTGCTTGTCCTGGAAGTGAATGAAGCTGACCCGGTGTCGCTGGTTCGTTTCCCCAAGGTGTTGATGACGAAGAGTGCCGTCGCCAAGTTTGAGGAGATTCTGGGATGAATCAACAGCGTTTGATGCAAGTGTTGCTTGCTCCTCAGATTTCTGAGAAGGCGACCTACGTCGCGGACAAGAACGAGCAGGTTATTTTCCGGGTTGCGTCCGACGCGACGAAGCCGGAAGTCAAGGCTGCGGTGGAGTTGCTGTTCAAGGTGGCTGTCGAGTCGGTTCAGATTGCCAACGTGAAGGGCAAGCAGAAGCGCTTCGGGCGCCACATGGGAAGCCGCAAGGGCTGGAAGAAGGCGTATGTCAGCTTGAAACCGGGCCAAGAGATTAATTTCGTTGATGGAGGGGCTGTGTAATGGCACTCGTCAAAGTAAAACCGACTTCGCCTGGTCGTCGCGCCGTAGTCAAGGTCGTCAATGCCAATCTGCACAAGGGTGCGCCCCACGCCGCTTTGGTCGAGGCGCAGTCGAAGAACGCCGGTCGCAACAATAACGGCCGTGTGACCACGCGGCACCAGGGCGGTGGCCACAAGCAGCACTATCGCCTCATCGACTTCAAACGCAACAAGGATGGTATTCCGGCGAAGGTCGAGCGCATCGAATATGATCCGAATCGGACCGCCAACATCGCGTTGCTGTGCTACGCGGACGGCGAGCGCCGCTACGTGGTTGCGCCGAAGGGGCTGGTGGTTGGTCAGCAGGTTGTCAGCGGTTCAGAGGCGCCCATCAAGGCCGGAAACGCACTGCCTATTCGCAACATCCCCGTTGGTACGACAATTCATTGCGTTGAAATGATTCCTGGCAAGGGTGCGCAGCTCGCGCGCTCGGCAGGGACCTCCGCTCAATTGCTGGCTCGCGAGGGCGTTTATGCGCAGCTTAGACTGCGTTCCGGCGAAATTCGCCGAGTGCATGTCGAGTGCCGGGCCACTGTCGGAGAAGTTGGCAACGAAGAGCACAGCCTGCGTTCAATCGGCAAGGCCGGTGCGAATCGCTGGCGCGGAATTCGCCCGACAGTCCGTGGTGTGGTCATGAACCCGGTGGATCACCCGCACGGTGGTGGTGAGGGCCGTACTGCATCCGGTATGCCGCAGGTTACTCCGTGGGGGCAGAAGACCAAGGGGTATCGCACTCGCAGCAACAAGCGTACGACCTCGATGATCGTGCAGCGCCGTCATAAACGCTAAGGGATAGAGAACTATGGGACGTTCCATTAAAAAGGGCCCGTTTGTCGATGCCCACTTGCTTAAGAAGGTCGAGACGGTTCGTGCAACCAGCGACAAGCGCCCGATCAAGACTTGGTCGCGCCGTTCTACGGTGCTTCCGGATTTCGTTGGGCTGACGATTGCGGTTCATAACGGCAAGCAGCACATTCCGGTCTACGTTACGGAAAACATGGTCGGGCATAAGCTGGGTGAGTTTTCGCTGACCCGTACGTTCAAAGGCCACACCGCCGGCAAGAAGGCGAAGAAGTAAAGGAATGGATATGGAAACACGTGCTATTTTGCGCGGCGTTCGGCTCTCCGACCAAAAGGGTCGGCTGGTTGCCGACCAGATCCGCGGATTGCCTGTGGATAAAGCGCTCAACATCTTGACGTTCAGCCCCAAGAAGGGCGCTGGAATCATGAAGAAGGTGCTTGAGTCGGCGATTGCCAATGCTGAACACAATGACGGTGCTGACATCGACGAGTTGAAAGTCAAGAGTGTCTATGTCGAGAAGGGCATGGTGCTCAAGCGCTTCACGGCCCGAGCGAAGGGGCGTGGCAACAGGATCGTCAAGCCGACCTGTCATATTTTCTTGACCGTCGGAAACTAAGGAAAAGAAATGGGACAGAAAATTCATCCGACCGGCTTCCGGCTGTCTGTTACGCGTGATTGGTCGTCGCGCTGGTATGCCAACAGCAAGAACTACTCGACCATGCTGAACGAAGACGTTCAGGTTCGAGATTACCTTAAGAAGAAACTCAAGCACGCCTCTGTCGGGCGCGTATTGATCGAGCGTCCCGCTCGCAACGCCAGGGTTACCGTGTTCTCGGCGCGCCCGGGTGTTGTCATCGGTAAAAAGGGCGAGGACATCGATCAGCTCCGCACGGCGCTGCAGCAGATCATGCGTGTTCCGGTGCATGTCAGCATCGAAGAGATCCGCAAGCCTGAGCTTGATGCGCAACTGATTGCCGATTCGATTACGCAGCAGCTCGAGAAGCGCATCATGTTCCGTCGCGCGATGAAACGTGCAATGCAGAACGCAATGCGGCTGGGCGCCCAGGGTATCAAAATCATGAGCTCCGGGCGTCTGAATGGTGCGGAAATTGCGCGGCGTGAGTGGTATCGCGAAGGGCGTGTTCCGCTGCATACACTGCGTGCCGACATCGATTATGCGACCTCGGAAGCGCTTACGACCTACGGCATCATTGGTGTCAAGGTCTGGGTGTTCAAGGGTGAGGTTCTCAATCGTGACGAAGCGGCTGAGGGGGCTGCGACCGATTCGCCGGCTTCCGAAGAGCCGGGTCGTCGGCCGCGGCGTGCCGCTAAGCCGTCCGGCGATGCGGATCGCGCTAAGCGCGCCGTAAAGGGCAATGGTGAGTCGGCCGTCGAGGGCGCTGCTACAGACGCCAAGGCGCCGGCAAAACGAGTAAGAAAGGCAGGAACGACTGATGCTGCAGCCAACTAGAAGAAAGTACCGCAAGGAGCAAAAGGGCCGGAATACCGGTCTGGCTACGCGCGGGACGAAAGTGAGTTTCGGCGAGTTTGGCCTCAAGGCGACTGGGCGCGGTCGTCTGACTGCTCGTCAGATTGAGGCGGCGCGTCGCGCGATGACCCGTCATATCAAGCGGGGTGGGCGTATCTGGATCCGGATTTTCCCCGACAAGCCTATCTCCAAGAAACCCGCTGAAGTCCGTATGGGTAACGGTAAGGGAAATCCCGAGTACTACGTTGCCGAAATACAGCCCGGCAAGATGTTGTACGAGATGGATGGCGTTGCCGAGACGCTGGCGCGTGAAGCCTTTGCGCTCGCCGCGGCGAAGCTGCCCATCCCGACGACGTTTGTAACCCGAATCGTAGGGTGAGAAATGAAAGCCAGTGAACTAAGAGCGAAAAGCGTTGATGAATTGAACAAGGAGCTCCTTGAGCTTCTGAAGGCACAGTTCAATCTGCGCATGCAAAAGGCGACGCAGCAATTGACCAACCTTAGCCAGATCGGCAAGGTTCGGCGTGATATTGCGCGCGTTCGCACTCTTCTTCGTGAAAAGGCGGTGCAACAATGAGCCAAGAAATCAGAAGGCGTGCCCTGGTTGGGCGTGTTGTCAGCGACAAGATGGACAAGACCGTTACGGTTTTGGTTGAGCGTCGAGTCAAACACCCGATCTACGACAAGATCATCGTGCGTTCAAAGAAATATCACGCGCACAACGAAGAAAACCAGGCGAAAGCCGGGGATCTCGTGGAAATCCAGGAAGCGCGTCCTTTGTCGAAGACCAAGTCTTGGGCGGTTACCAAGCTGCTCGAAAAGGCGATCGCGATTTAGGCTTGTGCTTCACTAAAAATCGGATATAATGCTTGTCCCTCGCGCCCGACCTATGACGTCGGGCGTTCTTGCCCTTCGGGGTTCCAAGACTGACCGCGTTGGCGGGACAAGTTGGAGACATAAATGATTCAGATGCAGACGGTTCTGGACGTTGCCGACAATACCGGCGCGCGTTCAGTTATGTGTATAAAAGTGCTCGGTGGCTCGAAGCGCCGCTATGCGAGCGTTGGCGATATCGTCAAGGTCAGCATCAAGGATGCCGCGCCGAGAGGTCGGGTCAAGAAAGGTGACGTCTACAATGCCGTGGTTGTGCGCACGGCAAAGGGTGTTCGTCGGCCGGATGGCTCGCTGGTGAAGTTTGACAACAATGCGGCAGTGTTGTTGAACAATAAGCTGGAGCCTATCGGAACCCGTATTTTCGGGCCGGTTACGCGCGAACTTCGTAGCGAGCGATTCATGAAAATCGTGTCGCTGGCGCCTGAAGTGCTGTAAGGGGTGGCGATGGAAAAGATTCGTAAGGGCGATGAAGTTATTGTCATCGCTGGCAAAGACAAGGGCAAGCGCGGTGCAGTTGTTCGGCGTACAGATGCTGATCATGTCGTGGTTGAAGGTGTTAATCGCGTCAAGAAGCACGTGAAGCCGAATCCTGTCAAGGGTGTCGTGGGCGGGGTTGTCGACAAGGACATGCCGTTGCACGTATCCAACATCGCGTTGTTTAACCCGTCCACCAAGAAGGCGGATCGGGTTGGCTTCAAGGTTCTTGAGGATGGCAAGAAGGTGCGTGTCTTCAGGTCGAATGGCGAACAGGTCGGGGTATAAGGAGCGGACATGGCACGTTTGCTGGACTATTACAAGAGTACGGTAGCTCCGGAGTTGGCTCAGAAATTTGGGTACAAGTCCGTGATGGAAATCCCGCGTATCACCAAGATCACCCTGAATATGGGTGTGGGTGAGGCGGTGGCTGACAAGAAGGTGCTGGAAAACGCCGTAGGCGATATGACCAAGATCGCTGGCCAGAAGCCGGTTGTGACCAAGTCGCGCAAGTCGATCGCCGGCTTCAAGATTCGCGAAGGTTACCCGATTGGTTGCATGGTTACGCTTCGTGGTCCGCGGATGTTCGAATTCCTTGATCGTCTGGTTGCCGTGGCGCTTCCGCGCGTTCGGGACTTCCGTGGTGTCTCCGGAAAAGGCTTTGATGGCCGTGGCAATTACAACATGGGCGTCAAGGAACAGATTATTTTCCCGGAAATCGAGTACGACAAAATTGACGCGTTGCGTGGTATGAACATCAGTGTTACGACCACCGCAAAGAGCGATGAAGAGGCGCGGGCACTCCTCGCGGCCTTCAAATTTCCGTTCAAGAACTGAGGCTTACATGGCGAAACTAGCACTGATTAACCGTGAAGATAAGCGGCGCAAGATCGTAGAGAAGTACGCGGCAAAGCGTGCGGAACTCCTGGCGATCATCGGTGATGTGTCCCGTTCGGAAGAAGAGCGTTTTGAGGCAAGGCAGAAGTTTCAGGCGTTGCCGCGGAATGCGAGTCCCGTGCGTTTGCGTAACCGTTGTAAGGCGACCGGGCGTCCGCGCGGCGTGTTCCGTAAGTTCGGTCTGGGGCGCAGTAAGTTGCGTGACTTCGTGATGCGGGGCGAGGTGCCCGGCATGACCAAGGCTAGCTGGTAAGCAGGAGAGTATACGATATGAGTATGAGCGATCCGATCAGCGATATGCTGACCCGCATCCGCAATGCGCAGCTGGCTAACAAGCCGTCGGTTGCCATGCCTTCTTCCAAGGTAAAGGTTGCAATCGTAAAAGTGTTAAAAGACGAAGGATACGTCGAGGATTTTGCCGTTACCGACAGCGAGGGCAAGGCGACGTTGGAAATCGCGTTGAAATATTACGCCGGACGGCCGGTTATAGAGCGAATTGACCGGGTGTCGAAGCCTGGCTTGCGTATCTATAAGGGCGTTGGCGATATTCCGCGCGTGATGAACGGCCTTGGCGTGGCGATCGTCTCCACGCCAAAGGGGGTAATGACAGATCGCAAGGCACGCGCCAGCAATGTGGGTGGCGAAGTGCTCTGTATCGTCGCTTAAGGGGAAGCTATGTCCCGTGTTGCAAAGAATCCGATCGTGCTTCCGCAAGGCGTTGATGTCGCCATCGGCGGTGCTGATATCACGGTCAAGGGGCCGTTGGGGTCTATCAAGTTTGATCTGAATCCGGCCGTTTCCGTCACCAAAGAGGACTCGTCTCTGCTTTGCAGGCCGGTGGACGGGGTGGAGAATTCGCATGCTCTGTCTGGGACGGTGCGCGCAATCCTCGCCAATATGGTCACTGGTGTTACTAAGGGTTTCGAACGCAAGCTCACGCTTGTCGGCGTTGGTTATCGTGCGCAGGCCCAGGGCGATGTTCTCAACCTGACGTTGGGCTTTTCGCATCCGGTTGCACACAAGATGCCGGCCGGTGTGAAATGCGAAACCCCTACGCAGACCGAAATTCTGATCAAGGGCGTCGATAAGCAGCAGGTTGGTCAGGTCGCTGCAGAAGTTCGCGCTTACCGGCCGCCGGAGCCGTACAAGGGCAAGGGTGTTCGCTATGCGGACGAAGTTATCGTTCTCAAGGAAACCAAGAAAAAGTAAGGTGCTGAAATGATTGACAAGAAACAGGCGCGTTTGCGTAGAGCCCGCAAAACCCGGGCCAAGATTGCCGAACTAAATGCCGTGCGCTTGTCCGTGCACCGGACGAACTGCCATATCTACGCGCAAGTGATCTCGGCGTGCGGATCGAAGGTTCTTGCGTCGGCTTCGACGCTTGAGAGCGCAGTCCGCAAGGATCTGGCGAACGGAGGCAATGCGGCGGCAGCCGCGATGGTGGGCAAGTTGGTTGCAGAACGTGCCGCGAGTGCCGGGATTCAGCAGGTTGCTTTCGACCGTAGTGGCTATCAGTACCACGGACGCGTCAAGGCGCTGGCCGAGGCCGCGCGTGAAGCCGGCCTCAAGTTCTGAGCGCGCCGGACATAAGATTGGAGTAAGCGATGGCAAAACCGCAAAGCAAAAAGACCCAGCAGGCCGATAAGCCGGATGATGGGTTCCGCGAAAAAATGATATCCATCAACCGTGTCACCAAGGTTGTAAAAGGTGGCCGGATTCTCGGATTCGCTGCACTCACTGTCGTAGGTGACGGAGATGGCCGAATCGGTATGGGTAAGGGCAAGTCGCGTGAAGTTCCGGTGGCTGTGCAGAAGGCCATGGAAGAAGCGCGCCGCAAGATGGTTAAGGTGAGTCTGAAGAACGGAACATTGCACCATACCGTCGTGGGTCGCCATGGCGCTTCGAGCGTGATGATGCAGCCGGCGCCGGAAGGTACGGGCGTTATCGCGGGCGGTGCAATGCGTGCCGTGTTCGACGTGATGGGCGTGACCAACATTGTCGCCAAGGCTCACGGCTCGACCAACCCGTACAACATCGTTCGGGCTACGATCAACGGGCTGCAAGCGATGAACACGCCGGCTGAAATCGCGGCCAAGCGTGGAAAATCCGTCGAAGATATCCTGGGGTAAGCGATGGCTGAGAAGAAAGTTAAAGTAACGCTCGTGAAGAGCCTTATCGGCACGAAGCAGTCGCATCGTGCGACCGTGCGCGGCCTTGGCCTGCGTCGTCTGAATAGTGTTTCGGAACTCGAAGACACGCCGGCGGTTCGCGGAATGATCAACAAGGTGGCTTACCTTGTTAAGTGTGAGGGCTAAGATGAGACTTAATACTATTCAACCTGCCGTTGGTGCAAAGAAGGACGTGCGTCGCGTCGGCCGCGGTATTGGATCGGGTCTCGGCAAGACCGCCGGTCGTGGGCATAAGGGCCAAAAGTCTCGTGCTGGCGGCTTCCACAAGGTTGGTTTTGAAGGCGGTCAAATGCCACTTCAGCGTCGCTTGCCGAAGCGTGGTTTCGTCTCGCTGACTAACGCTCGTAACGTCGAGGTTCGGCTTTCCGAGATTGACAAGCTACCCTTGGAAGAAATCGATCTTCTTTCCCTGATGCAGGCGAACCTGGTGTCCGCGCATGCGCTGTCTGCAAAGGTGGTTTTGTCTGGAGAGATCTCGCGGAAGGTTGTTCTTAAGGGTGTTGGGGCAACGCGTGGCGCGAAAGCAGCAATCGAAGCTGCCGGCGGCCGCGTTGAGGACTGATTTTTTACTGACGGCGGTGTCACTTGGCGACTAGTTCTGGGCAAATTGGAAAAAGCGGAAAGTACGGCGATCTGAAGCGCCGTCTGATGTTTTTGCTGGGCGCCTTGTTGGTGTACCGTATCGGATCCCATATCCCTGTTCCGGGTATCGATCCGACGGCGCTTGCCGAGTTTTTCAATCGGAATCAGGGCGGTATCCTCGGCATGTTCAACATGTTCTCCGGGGGCGCCCTGAAGCGCTTTACGATCTTCGCCTTGGGTATCATGCCTTATATCTCTGCGTCGATCATCATGCAGTTGATGAGCCACGCCAGCCCTCAGTTGGAAGCATTGAAGAAAGAGGGCGAGGCAGGCCGAAGAAAGATTACCCAGTACACTCGCTACGGAACGGTCGTGCTGGCGGTCTTCCAGGGGATTGGTATTGCTGTCGGTGTCGAATCGCAAGGCCTTGTTCTCGAGCCTGGGATGCTGTTCCGGTTTGTCACCGTTACGACCTTGCTGACGGGAACCATGTTCCTGATGTGGCTGGGTGAACAGATCACCGAACGGGGGCTGGGCAACGGGATCTCGATCATTATCTTCTCGGGTATTGCGGCCGGATTGCCGAGTTCCATCGGTGGGTTGCTCGAGTTGGTTAGAACTGGCGCGATGCACCCGCTTTCGGCGATATTCATCACGGTTCTTGTCGCGGCCGTGACAGCTGCAGTCGTGTTCGTCGAACGAGGTCAAAGAAAGATTCTCGTCAATTACGCCAAGCGGCAGGTCGGTAACAAGATCTATGGTGGGCAAAGTTCTCACTTGCCCCTCAAGCTCAACATGTCCGGTGTTATCCCGCCGATCTTCGCGTCGTCGATTATTTTGTTTCCGGCGACCATTGCAAATTGGTTCGGCGCAAACGATTCTCTGCGTTGGCTGAAAGACGTCGCAGCGGTGCTGTCTCCCGGGCAGCCAATTTATGTGATGCTGTACGCCACAGCAATCGTATTCTTCTGTTTTTTCTACACTGCTTTGGTATTCAATTCCAAAGAAACGGCTGATAACCTGAAGAAGAGTGGGGCGTTCGTGCCGGGGATCCGTCCAGGGGAGCAGACCGCACGGTATATCGACAAGATTTTGATGCGCCTCACGCTGATTGGCGCGGCTTATATAACTCTTGTCTGTCTTGTTCCGGAATTTCTCATCCTGAAGTGGAATGTGCCGTTCTATTTTGGGGGTACATCGTTGCTGATTATCGTCGTGGTAACTATGGATTTCATGACTCAGGTCCAAGCCTACGCGATGTCGCATCAGTACGAAGGCCTGCTGAAGAAGGCGAACTTCAAGGGTGCTGCGGGTTCGGCGAGATAGCATGGCGAAAGAAGACCTGATCGAGATGCAGGGCGAGGTTGTCGAAAACCTCCCAAACGCAACTTTTAAGGTGAGGCTAGAGAATGGACACATAGTCCTCGGTTTTATCTCCGGAAAGATGAGGATGCACTACATCCGTATCCTTCCCGGTGACAAGGTGACGGTTCAGTTGACACCCTATGATTTAAGTCGCGCACGAATCGTTTTTCGTGCCAAATAAAGAATCTCTACGTGGTACAAGCAAATTGGCAAACGGCTGGCTGCGCCTGCTGCCAAAAATATATTAGGAGTAATACATGAAAGTGCTGGCATCTGTTAAGCGCATCTGCCGCAACTGCAAGATTATTCGGCGCCACGGCATCGTGCGCGTGATCTGCTCCGATCCGCGTCACAAGCAAAGGCAAGGGTAATCGCCATCTCTGTCGAGAGTATGGCCGATTACTGTTCATTTACGTTCAGAGAATTGGGGTAAAACGATGGCCCGCATAGCAGGGGTAAATATTCCCAACCACCAACATGCAGAAATTGCGTTGACTGCGATTTTTGGTATTGGGCGCAGCAGAGCACAGAAGATCTGTGACGCTGCTGGAATCGTCCGCTCGACGAAGGTTAAGGATTTGACCGAAGCCGAGATGGAACGTTTGCGTGATCAAGTCGGGACTTTCGCGGTTGAAGGCGATCTACGCCGTGAAGTGACCATGAGCATCAAGCGGTTGATGGATCTCGGCTGTTATCGTGGGCTGCGCCACCGTAAGGGGCTGCCGGTTCGCGGGCAGCGCACCCGCACCAACGCCCGCACGCGCAAAGGTCCGCGCAAGGCTATTGCTGGCAAAAAGTGATAGGAACTAATCATGGCCAAGACTGCAACCAAGGTTCGCAAGAAAGTTAAAAAGAATATTGCTGAAGGTATCGCTCACATTCACGCGTCCTTCAACAATACGATTATCACCATCACCGACAGGCAAGGTAACGCCCTGTCGTGGGCAACGTCTGGCGGCGCCGGCTTCAAGGGGTCGCGTAAGAGCACGCCGTTCGCAGCGCAGGTCGCTGCCGAAGCCGCCGGAAAAGCGGCGCAGGAATGCGGTGTCAAGAACGTCGAAGTGCGTATCAAGGGCCCAGGCCCCGGACGCGAGTCCTCGGTTCGTGCGCTGAACGCCCTCGGGATGAAGATCACGTCCATCACCGACGTTACCCCGATTCCACACAATGGCTGCCGGCCGCCCAAAAAGCGCCGGATTTAAGGAGAAGGAAAAGTGGCTCGTAATCTCGATCCCAAATGCCGTCAATGTCGTCGGGAAGGTGAGAAGCTCTTCCTGAAAGGCGAGAAGTGTTTTTCCGACAAGTGCGCCATTGAGCGTCGCTCGTATGCACCGGGGCAGCACGGACAAAAGTCCGGTCAGCGTCTGTCTGACTATGGCGTTCATCTTCGTGAGAAACAGAAGATCCGCCGTATCTACGGTGTGCTCGAAGGGCAATTCCGTAAGGTTTACAAGGAAGCCGACCGGCGCAAGGGCGTGACCGGTGAAAATCTGCTTCAGTTGCTCGAATCGCGACTCGATACAGTGGCTTTCCGTATGGGATTTGGCGCCTCGCGTTCGGAGTCCCGTCAGGTGGTTCGCCATAACTGCATTCTCGTCAACGGTCGGCGCGTGAATATCCCGTCGTATCAGGTCAAGCCGGGTGATGTCATTGAAGTTGCTGAAAAGGCAAGAAATCACCTCCGTATCAAGGCAGCGCTCGAAGCGGCTGAATCTCGTGGCTTCCCCGAGTGGGTTGAAGTGAACGTCAAGGAAGCCAAGGGTACCTACAAGGCACGTCCGGAGCGTAGCGAATTGCCCTCGTCGATCAACGAAAGCCTCGTGGTCGAACTGTATTCCAAGTAATTGAGGGTAGTGCTTGATTGACGCGAAGCAAAGGACAAGACATGTATAGCAGCAGTGGACTATTGAAGCCGCGCATCATTGACGTACAGAGTTTGTCGCCTGTGCACGCCAAGGTGGTTATGGAGCCGTTTGAGCGTGGTTACGGGCACACGCTCGGCAACGCTCTACGGCGTATCCTGCTTTCCTCCATGCCAGGTTTCGCTGCCACAGAGGTCAGCATTGACGGCGTTCTGCACGAGTACTCCACGATTGACGGTGTTCAGGAGGATGTCGTCGATATTCTGCTGAACCTGAAGGGCGTCGTGTTCAAGTTGCACAACCGCGAAGAGGCTGTGTTGCATTTGAGCAAGGAGGGTGAGGGCATCGTTCGTGCGGGTGATATCGCGGTATCGCATGACGTTGAAATCATTAACCCGGAGCACGTGATTGCACACATCTCCTCGGGTGGCAAACTCGCACTCGAACTGAAGGTTGAGAAGAGCCGTGGTTATATTCCTGGCAATCTTCGCGACCTCGGCGATGCCGGAAAGAGCATCGGCAAGCTGGTTCTCGACGCGTCGTTCAGCCCAGTTCGTCGGGTGAGCTACTCTGTCGAGAGCGCTCGTGTCGAGCAACGTACCGACCTCGACAAGCTGGTCATGGAAATCGAGACCAACGGCGTTATCGAGCCCGAAGAGGCCATCCGGAATGCCGCGCGTATTCTGATGGAGCAGTTGTCGGTGTTCGCTGACCTGGAAGGGACGGCTCTGCCGGTGGAGCACCAGAAGGCGGTTCAAGTTGACCCGCTGCTGCTGCGCCCCGTCGATGATCTTGAGCTGACCGTTCGCTCCGCGAACTGCCTCAAGGCCGAAAACATCTACTACATAGGCGACCTGATTCAGAGAACTGAAAATGAGTTGCTCAAGACGCCGAACCTTGGGCGTAAATCGCTTAACGAGATCAAGGAAGTGCTCGCCGCACGTGGCTTGACGCTCGGCATGAAGCTCGAAAACTGGCCGCCGGCCGGGTTGGATAAATAATTGCCCCGGCGCAACGATAGGAAGGAAATTTTATGCGTCATCGTTTAGGTCTTCGTAAACTCAATCGGACCAGTTCACATCGACTGGCCATGTTGCGCAATATGACCGTTTCGCTCCTCAAGCACGAAACCATCAAGACTACGCTTCCTAAGGCGAAGGAATTGAGGCGTGTTGCTGAGCCGATCATCACCTTGGGAAAGAAGCCGAGCCTCGCCAACAGGCGTTTGGCATTCGACCGCCTTCGCGATCGCGATGTGGTGGTTAAGGTGTTTGATATCCTCGGGCCGCGTTACGCTGGCCGAAATGGGGGCTATCTGCGTATTTTGAAGTGCGGCTTCCGTGATGGGGATAACGCCCCGATGGCTATTGTCGAGTTGTTGGATCAGCCCGAAGCTAGCGAAGCTGAGGGTGATATCGAGAATGCTGCGTAAGTAGGTTGATATCCCCCGCGGCAAGCGGATAATGGGACAAAACCGAACGGGCTGTGGTGTGCTGATGCATACACAGCCCTTTTTTTTTTAAGATCGCGATGCTCTCGATACGGTTCTCTGCGCAGATACATCGTTTCGGCGGGGCCATCTTAACGGAGCACTGCTCTGGCAACTGCGCTAGATTGGTTGAAAGCGTATCAGAGGCGAGCGTCGTAAGCGATTGCCCTTGCCCGTCTGAATGTGGTGTCGATGAAGGCGGGCTGAGCGAGATGCGATAGCGTCTCTACGCAACTTGATGAAGCAGGAAGTATCCACTCGTGTCTGTACAGGTTTATTGGGCTCGGTGTGCTTATTTGGTCTCCTCGCCACTGCCGGCACTTTTAAACTGCATCGAGTGGAGACGTGCGTAGTGGCCTTTTAGTGCTAGCAAGTCAGCGTGCGAACCCCGTTCGACAATACGCCCGTGGTCCATCACCACAATCACGTCAGCTTTCTCGATCGTTGAGAGACGGTGGGCAATGACCAGTGTTGTTCGGTTCCGCGTGACGTGGTCCAGCGCATTCTGGATATATCGTTCGGACTCGGTATCCAGCGCGGACGTGGCCTCATCGAGGATAAGAATCGGGGCGTTCTTCAGAATTGCCCGAGCGATGGCAAGACGTTGGCGCTGTCCGCCTGACAGCAGTACGCCGTTTTCTCCCACGAGCGTGTCGTAGCCATGGGGGAGTTTCTCGATGAATTCCTTGGCATAAGCAGCCTCTGCCGCAGCCTCGATGGCCTTGCGCGGCGTGCTGGCGAGGTCGCCGTAGGCGATGTTGTTGGCGATGGTATCGTTGAACAGCGACGTCTGTTGTGTGACCAGCGCTATGTGACGGCGGAGGTTGCGTAGGGTGTAATTTTCGACGTCGATTCCGTCGATCAAGATCTGTCCATGCTCATGATGGTAGAAGCGAGGCAGCAGGCTGGCCAATGTTGACTTGCCGCTGCCGGAGCGGCCTACCAGCGCGATCATCTGGCCTGGCTCAATGGTCAGATTGATGCCGTCCAGAACCTTGCCGCTTTCCTCCGCATAGCTGAACGTCAAATCACGGATCTCGATTCTTCCAGAGACACGTTCTTGTTCAACGGTGCCTGCGTCGGCTTCAGGCAATTCATCGAGTTGCGAGAAGATGCTTTCCGCACCCGCAAGACCTTTCTGGATCGTCGCGCTGACTTCTGACAATTGGCGTATCGGTTTTGGCAGCATGCCCGCGGCGGTAATATAGGCGACCAGGTCGCCGGCGGAGGCGTCGCCCCTGAGCAGGAGCACGAGAAACAGAAGCACCGACATGGTACTGAACGTGACCAGTTGCAACGCTGGAGTGAACGTGGCAGATGTTCGCGCCATGCGTAATTGCTTGTTTGTATTCGCCTCGCTGGATGCTTTGAAGCGCCCGGCTTCGTAGTTCTCGCCACCGAAACTGCGCACGACACGGTAGCCTTGTATGGTCTCCGAGGCGATGTGCGTCAGATCGCCCATGGCTGCCTGTATCTTCTTACTCTGTTTTCGGAACTTGCGGCTCGCACTGCCCACCATTACACCGATGATCGGGAGAATGGCAACCATGACCAGCGTGAGTTTCCAGTTCATCCACAGAAGGTAGCCAAAGAGAAAGGCAACGGTCAGGCCTTCGCGGATGATTACCTTGATGGCATCTGTTGCAGCGCCCGTAACCATCGTCACGTTGTAGGTGATACGGGAAATCAGGTGGCCGGAATTGTTCTGGTCGAAGTAGGTGTTCGGCAGGTGCAACAAGCTTTTGAAAAGCGCCAGCCGCAAGTCGTGAATGAGTCCTAGCGAGACTTTCGCCAAGAAATAGTTGCCGAGGTATGAACCTATGCCTTGCCAGAAAACGATGACCACCAGCAGCAACGGGATTCCGTATGCCAGATCGAGGTCGCCAAGCAGTGGAATGGCACGGAAAGTCGAAGTCGCGGGGTCGGTCAGGCCGTCCACGAAAAACTTAAGAATGCCTGCTTGCATCGGCTGGGCCGAGGCAAAGATGATGAATCCGAGCAGGCTGAACGCGAATTGGCCGATATACGGGCGAAGGTAGCCGAGGAGACGGAAATAAATCCGTAGAGAACTGGTTGGCTGAATACCGGGTGTATGCATTGATAGGCTGGAGTAAACGGAAGTTTTTATTTTTGAACTTCAGAATCTTGCGTGAAAAAGGCACGGAGCCGAATTGTGAAGTGCAATAACGCTGAGGATCATCGGGATTCCCCTCGCTGCAACACGACGACGGCGTCACCGCTCTTGTTTGAGAAGCGCGATATCTCTTCCAAATCTAGCGAATCGAGCCATTCAGTTTTTTCTGTATCGCGGTGGGGAAGGTAGATCACTAAGTGGTTGATTTCTCCTTGGACGATAGCGTTGCTGATCTCTTTGGGGGAGAGGAGGGGTTTCTTGGGTCGATTGAACGTTGGTCCCGCAAAGTAGCGAGTTCGTGGATCTTCAATGTACGTGCCTGAAGCGAGTTCCGGATGCGATTTCAGCCATTGGCCAGCCTCGCGGAACTGGGTTTTCTTGGGTGAAAGGGATACGACATTGGCCAGAGCGGCAAGAACAAGGCAAATGATGAACGTTACGCGCCATCGTGGCCATAATTCAAATATGCGCTGCATTCCGATGGCGACTAGAGGGATCGTCAGTATATTGAGGAAAATTACATAACGGCTGCTCATGAACAGGTTGTGCATCACGAAAGCGAGCAAAACGAATGTATAAATGAGGAAGAACTGGGCTTGCGGTTGCCAGGAACGGAAATGGCAGCGAAGTCGCTGGGAATAGAGGAAGAATGCGAATGGAACGATCAAGACGCCATTGTTGGTGATGAATTTCTTGATTACCGTTGCTGCCAGCCCAAAGAAAAGAATCGACTTCGCTTCGTCAGTGGAATAATGACTCAGGATCGATGTGCCAAACTGCTCTGCCACGATATTGAATTTGTTGAGAGAAGCAAACGGATTGGCGGCCGTACTGTAGTCGACAATCCGCGAGCCCAGATCAGGTTGCCCTGATGCGAATGCTGCGAGAAGAAGTGCGCAGCCCGTGACCGGCAAAATACTGAGTGACAGTGAGTGCTTCAAGCGCTGCTGCCAGGAATAGCGCATAAATAGCGGCCAAATTGCGAGTGCACCGAAAAAGACAGCTCCTTCTATACGGAACAGGCAGGCAACTGCCAGAAGTAATTGGGGCAGTAGAGCGTTGCTAAACCCGGGTCGCCTTTGCCATCGCAAAGCGGCGAGCAAAGCCTGCAGACAGAGCAGCCACCAGCCGACCTCCCTGATGATCTCATTACGTTGCTCGTTGAATGCCGGCAATGAAAGCACGACCAGGCACGTGTACCAAGCGATAGACTGAAACTGGGTCTGTGCGATGCGGACCATTGTGGCGCATGCCCCGGCGAAAAGCAGTGAGTTTAGAACGTAGGCGGCGACTTCCAAGCCAAGTCCGGTGATCTTTGCGACGAGAGCGATGCATACGGGGAAGAAGACCCAGTCGAAATTTTCACGTGCGGCAGCTATACCCTCTTCAAGGAAAATGGCCGCTGTTTCGATGTACAGCATTCCGTCGCGGTTGGGGAGTTCTGTGTAGTAGATGGCGACAGATGAGAGCAACAAACTGCAGATAAATGCACACCAAACAGGATTAAAGAGAATCCTCTGTAGGGGCTTTGCGATTAGGGGGGAGGGAGTGGTACGGGATAGCATGGAATTGCGGTGGATTGTGTACGATCGTTTGGGCTTCTTGGATTGATCAAAGGCTGAGAGGGCCGGACTTTTTTCGGAAAAGTGTCTTCGCCCACAGCCGAAGCGCTTTCTTTGTGTAACTCAAATTGAACAAGACTCTCCAATCCTGTTTGACGGCGAGCTTGAAAAACTCTTTTGCTGATGCATAGTCGTTCGCCAGATAGGCGCTGCGAAAGAGCGACAGGCAGCGCTGAGTGAAAAACGGCTTTTTGAGCGATTGAAATTCTTGCCCGAGGCGACGTTCCGAAAACACCTCTTCAACCAACCGTGTCCCCCCCGCCTTGGCGTGGGAAAACTGGTGGCGAAGGCTGTCGTCGTGTTTGTAAATTCGTGCCAGCGGTGTTCTCAGGACAGTGCACGGATAATGTGCCAAAGCTTGTGCGAAAACCGGAATGTCCTCGGCGCTTTTGAACGCCTCGGGATACACGCCTCTTTCGAACAACGACCGGTGCACTGCGCAGGCACCGTTGCACAGAACGATGCTCTTATCCAACAGGTAGCTACGTACCCGTTCAAACGATGAGTCGGGTAGGTCGTTCGGTATCTGGGTGCGCTGCTTGTCGTTTGGCAGTACGGACGTGTGTCCGCCGATGACCAGACGGGTTTCCGGGTGAGCGACAATATGAGCTCCCAATTCTCCCAAAGCGCCCGGCAATAATTCGTCGTCGGCGTCGAGAAAAATCAGGAAAGTGCCTCTCGCTTCTCGTATTCCCCTGTTGCGGGCCGATGATGCTCCACCGTTCTCCTTGAGAATGAACTGGACGTTGCCGTGAATCTTCTGCCGGAGCTTATCCACAAGGAGTGGGGTGCCATCCGTTGAACCGTCGTCGATGACGATCAACTCGTGGTTTCGCGTCAATTGTTGTACGACCGAGGTGACGGCTCGTTCCAGTGTTGAAGCATAGTTGTAGGCGGGAATGACAATGCTCAGCAAGATTTCATCATGGGCCATCGTGACTTCGCTTTCTGGATTCGGATTCAATCGGGGTTGATTCCGGCAAAAAGGTGGAGCGCGTCATTTATGTCGAAGATCATTGTGCGGTTGTTGTTGTCTTGCCAGTCTGCCAAGGATGTCGCCAAAGCGTCGGAAGTCGTCTGGACGAGGTGTTTTTTTATAGCTTCGTAGTAACGACCGGATAATTTCAAGGCCAAGCCAAGGGCATTGTTTTCGTGTCCGTCGCCATACCCGTTTCATCTTCAGCCGGTAATGCGAGCGGATGTCATTGTCAGGAATTGCGCCAGGATTCTCGGCGAGGAATTTGGCTGATGTGATGAACTGGGCACCAAGCATCTTGATCCGTTGACGGGATGTGTTGCCGGGGTGCTTCCGATAACTGGCAAGTGTTTCGGGAATACGGGCGATACTGTACCTTGCAGCCAGTCGTAGCCAGCAATCCATATCCTCCAGCGGCAGATTCCGGTCGAATCCGCCGAGAGCGAGAAATGAGGGGCGGTGGAGCGTGACTGTCGGATTGAAAATAAAATATTCTTCGAGAAAAAGTTCACGAAAGGCATTCTTTTGCGGCCCCGGGTCTGGGCGCCCTTTGGGGTTTTTACGAGTGACGCGTTCGCCATTTTCGTCGATTAGGTCTACGTCGGCGTGAACCAAGGCTAGGTCCGGAGCTTTCCATTCCGAGATGGCTTGTTGAATCTGCTCTATTTTTCTTGGGTAAATGATGTCGTCGGAGCCTAGGAGGTGTACCCATTCACCTTGGCAGGCCTCGATGCAAGCGTTTGAGTTGGCACTTACCCCTTGATTCTCTCTTCGTTCGACAACAATGCGACGAAAGCGGGCACGATGCGCCTCGAGAAACCGCTGGGCAATGTCGTAGGTGCCGTCTGTCGAACCGTCATCGATGAGCACTAGCTCAAGTTCTGGATAAGTCTGCTCGCAGACAGAAGCAAGGCAGGCTTCAATAAACTTGCTGTGGTTATAAGCGGGAATGGCCACGCTTACGAGGGGAATGCCCATGGTTTTTCCGTGAAATAGTCGGTCAATCAGGCTATGGAGTTGCTCCCTGAATATTGTGTTGTGGCGGGGGCTTGACCACCAGCACATCCTCCATGACCAGATACTCCAGATCCGAGCCATAGAACATGTTCAGCGCATCCGTGGGCGAGCAGATCATCGGTTCGCCGCGGCGGTTGAGCGAGGTGTTGAGGACGACGCCGTTGCCGGTGAGCTTTTCGAGTTGCTGCATCAGGTCGTAGTAGCGCGGGTTGAAATCGCGCTTCAAGACTTGGGCGCGCGATGTGCCGTCTTCGTGCACGACTTCCGGCACGCGTTCTTTCCAGCCTGGCGCGACTTCGAAGGTGAAGGTCATGAACGGGGCCGGGTGGTCGCTGCCAAGCATCTGCGGACCGACGGTGTCGAGCATGCTGGGGCAGAAGGGGCGCCAGCGTTCGCGGAACTTGATCTGTTCATTGATGCGGTCGGCGACGCCGGGCACGCTCGGGCAGCCGAGGATCGAGCGGCCGCCGAGGGCGCGCGGGCCGAACTCCATGCGGCCCTGGAACCAGGCGACCGGGTTGCCGTCGGCGAGGATCATGGCGATTTCCTGCGGCACATCGTTGATCCTTTGCCACTGCGGTTGTTCCGGATGGCGAGTACAGGCGGCAATGACGTCTTCGTTGCTGTACGACGGGCCGAGGTAAACGTGCTCCATTTTCTCCACCGGCACGCCGCGCTCGACCGAGACGTACGCGGCGGCGCCGATGGCGGTACCGGCATCGCCGGAGGCCGGCTGCACGAACAGTTCCTTGAGTTCGGGGCGGGCGATGATTTTCTGGTTGAGCTTGACGTTGAGTGCGCCGCCGCCCGAGAAGGCGAGCTTGCCGGTTTCGCGCAGGATGTCGCCGAGGTAGTGATCGATCATCTGCAGCGACAGATCCTCGAACAGCTTCTGCATGCTTGCCGCGTAGTGGATGTACGGGTCGTCGGCGATGTCGCCAACGCGTTTCGGACCGAGCCAGTCGATCAGCTTCGGTGAGAAATAGAAGCCCTTGCCGTTTTCCTTGTAGCGCCGAATGCCGATCACGTTGGCGTAGTCGGTGTTGATGACGAGTTCGCCGTTCTCGAATTTGGCGAGGCGCGAAAAATCGTACTTGTCAGGGTTGCCGTAGGGCGCCATGCCCATGACCTTGTACTCGCCATCGAGCATTTCGAAACCGAGGAACTCGGTGATCGCGCCATACAGGCCGCCGAGCGAATCCGGGTCGTAGAATTCCTTGATCTTGTGGATCTTGCCGTTTTCGCCGTAGCCAAAGAAGGTGGTGGCGTATTCGCCTTTACCGTCAATGCCGAGAATCGCTGTCTTCTCCTGGAAGCCCGAGCAGTGATAGGCGCTGGCCGCGTGCGCGAGGTGGTGTTCGACCGGGACGATCTCGACTTTCTTCGGGTCGAAGCCGAGCTGGGTCAGGCACCATTCGATGCGTTTCTTGTAGCGGTAGAAGCGGCGGTTGCCCGTGAAGATTGCGTCGAGCGAGCGATCCGGTGCGTACCAGTAGCGCTTGGCGTAGTGCCAGCGCGCCTTCTCGCCGAGGCTGATCGGGGCGAACGGAATGGCCACGGCATCGACGTCCGACGGCTTGATGCCGGCGAACTGGAGGCAGAACTTCGCCGCCTCGTAGGGCATGCGGTTCTTGGCGTGTTTGTCGCGCACGAAGCGTTCTTCTTCCGCTGCGGCGACCAGTTTGCCGTCGATGTAAAGTGCCGCCGACGGGTCATGCGTCAGCGCGCCGGAAAGTCCGAGTATTGTCAGTGCCAAGATTGCGTCTCTCGCAAGAGTTTCCCGGGGCGCAGAGTTCGTGTCCCGGTTGGAAAGGCCGAACAGTATACCTGTACTCAAGTTGTTGCGGCGACTGCGTTTTTCTACTGTTTACCCAGCGGGGCGTATTCCCTTATTTCGCGAAATCTCCCAGAATGGCGCCCCCTTGAGAACGAGATTACGCCTCGCGGATGAAATACCCATGAAAGACTTCATCAACCCTCGCTGGCAGTCCATCCTGGCGCACAACGGTCTGGCAAGCTTCGATGCATTTTGGCAGCGCGAGGCCGAATGGTTCGAGCCGCCGAACAAGCGTCGTGGCGGGTGGAGCGGCGTCGCCCGTTGTGAATTGCAGTTGCCGGAAGGCGGCAGCACGGCCATCTTTCTCAAGCGGCAGGAAAACCACGGAACGCGTTCAGTGTTGCACCCGTTGCGCGGCGTGCCGACGTTCCTGCGCGAGTTCAAGCGAATCATGGCGTATCGGCGGTGCGCCGTCCCGACGCTGGAGCCAGTGTTTTTTGGAATGCGCACGTACGGCAAGGATCAGCGGGCCATCCTGGCGACGGAGGAACTCGCCGGGTTTGTTTCGCTCGATGATCTGGTTCAAGGATGGGGGCGCACCGGCGTTCCGTCGCGGCAGGGGCGTCTTCGGATTCTGGCAGCCGTCGCCGACTTGTTGAAGCGCATGCACGCCCATGGCATCCAGCACAATTGCTTTTATCCCAAGCACGTTTTTGTCCGGATCAATGCGGATGGCGGGGTCGAGGCGCGGGTAATCGACCTCGAAAAATCGCGTCGCCGTCTTTTAAAGGTGATGTGCGCGCTACGCGATCTGTATTCCCTGAACCACTACTCTCAGACGGCCTGGTCTCGTACTGACCGGCTGTGGTTTCTCAAGCAGTATCTCGGCATACGCAAGCTTGATGCGTATGCTAAATGGCTCTGGCGCAGCGTCGCCGGGCGCTCGGCGAAGAAAAGTCTGGCGAGGCAGGCGGGGCGCTAATAGAAGCGCTTTTCGCCTTCCGGTCGGGTCTTGAAGCGGCGATGGACCCAGTAATACTGTTCCGGCATGGTCCGGACCGCGGTTTCTATCCAGGCGTTCATCCGCACCGTGTCGGCCTCCGCGTCGGCGGTCGGGAAGTTCTCCCAGGCGTCGCCGATTTCCGTGACGTAGCCTTCGCCGTCCGGTCGGGTGCGGGTGACGCAGGTCAGCACGACCGCGCCGGCCGCGCGCGCCAGCCGCGAGAGGCCGGCCGTCGTTGCCGCCGGGACGCCGAAGAACGGAACGAAGATCGCTTCGCGGCGCCGGGTGTTCAGGTCGGGAAGGTAGTAGAAGGGGCGTCCGGATTTCATCGCCTTGACGGTCGCCCGGATGCCGTCCTGACGGGTCAGCAGCAACTGGTCGCCGAAGCGGCGGCGACCGTTCAGCAACAGGCGGTCAAAAACGGGGTTGGCCTGTTCGGCGTACATGCTGAGCGAGTCGAAACGCATCGCGACCGCGACGCCGCCGGCGTCGAGTCCGACGAAATGCGGTGCAAGCAGGATGACCGGCCGGCCGGCGTCGAGCTGGGCGCGGATTTTCTCGGCGCCCTCGATGCGAATCAGGCGCTCCAGTCGTTCGCGGCTGGACCACCAGAGCAGGCTGCGTTCGAGGATCGAGCGGCCGAGAATGCGGAAGTGGTCCTTGACGAGGGCTTCCCTCTCGTCCTCGTTCCATTCGGGGAAGCACAAGCCGATATTTATCCGCACCACTTTTCGACGCTGACTCCCGATGCGGTAGAGAACGAGCCCGAGCGCGCGGCCGATCGGGGCGAGCGCCGGCAACGGCAGGAAGTGCAGCAGCCAGAACAGGAGGACGACAGGTTGGCTGAGGAGGTTGCGGATCATGGAGGCAGGGGAATGCACGGGGAACGGCATTGTATTGCCATCACCGCCGGTGTTCCATAGCCGGCCGATGCTTCCTCGTATAATGCGCGGAATGTCCTGAGACGCGGGTAGCGCCGAATGAAGATCCGTTTTTCCAAGATGCACGGGCTGGGCAATGATTTCGTGGTGATCGACGGGGTTCGCCAGGCGATCGCGTTGTCGTCCGTTCAGATTCGTTTCCTTGCCGACCGCCACTTTGGCGTCGGTTGCGATCAGCTGTTGCTGGTTGAAAAAGCCGGGCGGCCCGATGTCGATTTTCGCTACCGCATCTTCAACGCCGACGGCGGCGAAGTGGAGCAGTGCGGCAATGGCGCGCGCTGCTTCGTGCGCTTCGTGCATGAACAGGGGCTCACGGAAAAAACCGAGATCCGCGTCGAAACCATGAGCGGAGTGATCAGTCCCCGGCTCGAAGCCGACGGGAGCGTCACCGTCGACATGGGCGTGCCGGTTTTCGATCCGGAGCGGATCCCGTTCGTGAGTTCGTCGGTCGATCTCGTCCAGCCGGTTGAGGTTGGCGGCGAGCGTATCGATATCACAGCTGTTTCCATGGGCAATCCGCATGCCGTGCAGGTCGTTGCCGATGTCGATGCTGCACCGGTTGCCGTGCAGGGGCCGTTGATCGAAGCACATCCGCGCTTCCCGCAGCGCGTCAACGCCGGTTTCATGCAGCTCGCCGGGCGGCAGCGAATTCGTTTGCGCGTGTTTGAACGTGGTGCCGGCGAGACCTTGGCCTGTGGTACCGGAGCCTGTGCGGCGGTCGTCGCGGGAATTGCCCGGGGGCTGCTCGACTCGCCGGTGCGGGTCGAGACGCGTGGCGGGGAACTGAGCATTGCCTGGCAGGGGCCGGGCACGCCGGTGCTGATGACCGGACCGGCCGTAACCGTATTTACCGGAGAAATCGAGCTATGAAATCCGAAGAAGTCGCACAGTACCTGCTGGATCATCCCCAGTTTTTCGAGGAGCACACCGACCTCGTGTCTCGTCTGGTGATCCCGCATCCGCATGGCGGGCGGACGATCTCGATCACCGAGCGGCAGATGCTCAGTCTGCGCGACAAGAACCGGCAGGTTGAAGGCAAGCTCGCCGAGTTGTTGCAGTTCGGCGAGGAGAACGACGTCATCAGCGAGAAGATGCACCGCCTCGGGGTGGCGGTGATCGCCGCGGGCAGCTTCCAGTCGGTCATCCACTCGCTGAATTTCCATTTGCGTGACGATTTCGCCATCCCGCATTTCGCCTTGCGCCTGTGGCGTCGCCCCGAGAACGCCGCCGAGTTGCCCGAGTTCGCCGGCGTCAGCGAGGAATTGCAGACCTTCGCCGAAACGCTGGAACATCCCTATTGCGGCTCGACGTCCGGTTTTGAGACCGCCTCCTGGTTTGGCGCGGCGGCCGCGCAGGTGCGCTCGCAGGCGCTGATTGCCCTGCGCAACGGTGGCGGCACGATCGGCATGATCGCATTGGGCAGCGAAGACCCGCAGCGTTTCTATTCCGGCATGGGCACGCTGTATCTGGAGCGTCTCGGCGAAATGGCCTCGGCGGCGCTGGCCCGGGTGTTGCCGCTGTAGTGAAATGAGCGCGTCGGGGCCGGTTGATCGCTATCTGGACGAACTGGCCCAGCAGCGTCGTCAGTCACCGCATACCGTCAGCAACTACCGGCGCGATCTGGGTGTGTTGTCTCGCCTGATCGAGACGACGGGCGATCTGAACCTGACGTCCTTGCAGGCGCATCACGTCCGGCGGTTCGTGGCCCAGTTGCACGGCCAGGGATTGTCCGGCCGCTCCTTGGCGCGCATGTTGTCGGCCTGGCGCGGCTTCTATCGCTGGCTCGGGGCGAATGGTGAAATTTCCGCCAACCCCGTCGAAGGCGTGAAAGCGCCGAAGCGACCGCAGGCGCTGCCGAAAGTGCTTTCGCCCGATGAAGCGTGCCGCCTGCTGGAGGGGCAAGGCGAGGATGCGCTCGAGTTGCGTGATCTGGCGATGTTCGAACTGTTCTACTCATCGGGCGTGCGCCTCACCGAGTTGACGACACTGGACGTGGGCTGCCTGCATGATCTGGCGGATGGGGAAGTCCGGGTGCTCGGCAAGCGCGGCAAGGCGCGCCATGTGCCGGTCGGGCGCAAGGCCCGGGAGGCGATCGAGCGGTGGGTCGAGCGTCGCCCGGAGGTGGCCGGCCCCGGTGAAACGGCACTGTTCGTCGGCAAGCGCGGCGCGCGCATCCATCCGCGCGTGGTCGAGGAGCAACTGAAACGCCGTGCCCTGGCGCAGGGGCTGCCGGTCAACGTTCATCCGCACATGCTGCGGCATTCGTTCGCCTCGCATCTGCTGCAGTCGTCAGGCGATCTGCGCGCCGTCCAAGAAATGCTCGGGCACGCCAGCATTGCCTCGACGCAGGTGTATACCCATCTCGATTTCCAGCATCTGGCACACGTCTACGATCAGGCGCATCCGCGGGCAAAACGGAAATAATTCCATTTCTAAATCACCCGTGACTTTGTCGACATCGCCTTGCCGTGCTACAGCACTGTCTGCGGCTCGTCTTCGCGTCACTGGCGATTTATAAAGGGAATAGTCCCGGAACGGGTTCAGCCCCGCAATGGCGGCAACGGCTCGCCCCTCGGGACGAAGACCAGCGCCAGCCCGTTGTTGCAGTAACGCAATCCGGTCGGCGGCGGGCCGTCCTCGAAAACGTGCCCTTGGTGGCCACCGCAGCTTGCGCAATGGTATTCGGTGCGCGGATAGCCCAGCTTGAAGTCGGTCTTCGTGGCGGTCGTGCCGGGGAGCGCCTCCCGGAAGCTTGGCCAGCCGGTGCCGCTTTCGTACTTGGCCCGGCTGTTGAACAGTGGCTGGAAACAGGCGGCGCAGAGGAAGGTGCCGTCGCGTTTCTCTGTGAGCAGCCCGCTGCTGCAGGCGTACTCGGTCTCTTCCTCGAAGAGGATGCGGAAAGTTTCCTCGGGTAGCAGTTTGGCCCATTCGGCCTTGGTCTTGGCAAGCGGCATGGTCGTCTCTCCTCGTTCGTTCGTCATTGGGCAATGTCGATACGCAGGGGTTCATATTGCATCTGCAACTGCGTTGCGAGCATGGATGTGGCGTGTTCTAATCGCCCTCCCGAGAACCTCTGGAGCGCGACATGGCAGCAACTCCTTCATCCGGCCAGCAGGTGGTTGCCGAACAGATTCGGCGTTGCGGCGCGCGTGCGACGCCGGCGCGCATTCGTGTCCTGCGTCTGTTGCGCGAGGCGCCGACGCCGGTTTCGCATGCTGAAATCGAAGAGCGGTTGGGCGAGCCGACGATGGATCGGGTGACGTTGTACAGAGTGCTTGACTGGCTGGTGGCCAGTGGCTTGGCTCACAAGAGTGCCGATGCGCATCGCGTCTTCCGCTTTTCCGCCGCATCGCTCGGCGAACATGCGACGCACGTGCATTTTCGTTGCGAGCAATGCGGCGGCGTCTATTGCCTCGACGCATCGCTCCCCGTCGCGCCGGCGCTGCCGCCGGGTTTTTCGCTGACCCGTCTGGATTTTGACCTGCGCGGAATCTGCGCGAACTGTGGCAAGGAGACGAAGCGATGAGCGCGCCCATTCCGGTAACTATCGTCACCGGCTTTCTCGGCAGCGGCAAGACGACGCTGCTCAACCGGATTCTGACCGAATCCCACGGTGAGAGGATTGCCGTCATCGAGAACGAGTTCGGTGAAGCGGGGATCGACAACGAATTGCTGGTTTCCGGCGAGGAGCAGGTCGTCGAGATGAACAACGGTTGCATCTGCTGCACCGTGCGTGGCGACCTGATCCGGATTCTCAACGATCTGGCGGACCGGCGCGCGGACGGCCGGCTCGCGTTCGACCGGGTGGTGATCGAAACGACCGGCCTGGCCGACCCCGGGCCGGTGGCGCAGACCTTCTTTCTCGACGAACAGGTTTCGCGGCGCTATCTGCTTGACGCCGTAATCACCCTCGTCGATGCCGTCCATGCCATGCGCCAACTCGACGAGCACGAGCAGGCACAGGCGCAGGTCGGATTCGCCGATCGCTTGCTGTTGTCGAAAACGGATCTGGTTGGCGGTGAGCAGGCAGGCGCCGTGTCGCAGCGTCTGCGACAGATCAATCCCCGCGCCGAGCTTGTCGCGGCGCATTTCGGGCAGGTGCCGATAAAGGAGTTGCTCGATATCCGCGGATTCAACCTGAATGACGTGTTGCGCATCGCGCCGGAATTCCTGTCTGCCGGCCATCATCACCATGCGAAGGATCGCGTCGGTGCCTTCGTCTTTCGCTGCACGCAGCCCTTCGACGATGCCCGGCTGCAGGACTTTCTCGCGGCGATTGCCCGGGTCTATGGTCCAGGTCTGATGCGTTACAAGGGCGTGCTGTCGATTCAGGGTTTGCCCTACCGGGTGATCATTCAGGGCGTGCATGAACTGATGGGAGCCAGCGCCGGGAAAGATTGGGAGCCGGCGAGTGTGCGCGAAAGCGTCATGGTGTTCATCGGCCGCGACCTGCCGCGCGAGATCATCGAGCAGGGCTTGCGCCAGAGCCTGTGCGCGGCATGAGGCAAAAGAAGCGTCGCGGCAGCCCCGAAATTGCAGAGCGTGAGGCGATGTGTTAAAACAAACCCCCGCGTTCCAGCCGTAGCCCGATCGCTTCTGCCATGGTTTTCTCATTCTTCAAAAAGCAGCCGGAAAAGATGGTTGCTCGTCCAGCGGCCGTTCCGCGGAGGGCGGATGTCGGGGGCGACCACGCAGAAAAAGACGGCACGGGCAAGGCAACCATGCCGGGGTCGACTCGGGCCGAGGCAGAGGGGCCGGATGCGAACGCTCCGGTGGATTCGCCCTCGGACTTCTCCGACTTCGCTTTCAGTCAATCTTCGCTGGATTTTCACGTCGAGGCCGATGTCGATCCAATCGACGCTCAGGCCGAAGAGGCCGCCGTTCTGTTTGCCAACAGTCAGGATGCGGCGGCGCAAAGTGTCCTTGAAGGCACGGTGCCGGCCTGCCGCGGTGAGTCCGGTGAACGGCTCTGGCTGATGCTTTTCGACCTGTACCGGGTGACGGGCCAGCAATCGGCCTTCGAAGCGCAGGGAATCGAGTATGCGCGGGCTTTCGAAAAGTCGCCGCCCGGCTGGGGCGGCAGTGCCCCCGAAAATGCCAAGCCGCGCGAGGGAAGTGCGGGCAGTCTGGTTTTCAAGGGGGATCTGCTCGGGAGCAATCAAACCGCGTTTGAAGCCGTCAGGCAGTCGCTCGGGAAGAACCGCAGATTGCGGCTCGATATGTCGAAAGTCGGACAGCTCGATCCCGACGGTTGCGCCAGCCTGCTGCATTTTTTAGTTCAGGCACGGAAGAACAAGCAGGAAATCGAACTGCTTGGTCGTGAGGCGCTTGGCGAACTCGTCCAGGGGTGTGTCGAGGTCGGGCGTGCCGAAGGGAAGGCGTGCTGGTTGCTCCTGCTCGAATTGTGTCAGTTGCAAGGGCGTCAGGAAGCATTCGAAGAGGTGGCGATCGACTACGCGGTGACTTTCGAGGAGTCGCCGCCTTCTTGGGAAGTTGCGCGAGTGGCGGCGCCGGAGCCGGAAATTCCGGCAGAAACCCCGGTCAGTGGCGAGGCAGGCGATGCCTACGTATTGAATGGTGAGGTCAAGGGCGCGCGCTTTGCCGATCTTTCGGCGTTTGCCGACAGCCGTGACGCAGTTCAGATTGACTGTTCCGGGCTGAAACGCATGGATTTCGTGAGTGCTGGTGCGTTGCTGAATGCGCTGACGTCGGTCCGCCGTTCCGGGAAGAAAATCGTTTTTCGCCACCCCAATTATCTGGTGGCCGAGTTGCTGCGCATCGTCGGGCTGACGGCGGTGGCCACCCTCGTTTTTGCCAAACGTTAGGATCGATTCATGGAACAATACCACGGCACGACGATCATTTCGGTTCGTCGCGGACGCAAGGTCGCCATGGGCGGCGACGGCCAGGTGACGCTGGGCAACATCGTCGTCAAGGCCAGCGCGCGCAAGGTGCGCCGCATCCACAACGACAGCATCCTCGCCGGCTTCGCCGGCGGGACAGCCGATGCCTTTACGCTGTTCGAACGCTTCGAAGCCAAACTGGACAAGCATCAGGGCAATCTGGTCCGATCCGCGGTCGAATTGGCCAAGGACTGGCGCAGCGACCGGGCCTTGCGGCGGCTGGAGGCGATGCTCGCGGTAGCCGATCGCGAAAGCTCGCTGATCATCACCGGCAACGGCGACGTGCTGGAGCCGGAGCAGGGGCTGCTGGCCATCGGCTCGGGCGGTGCCTATGCGCAGTCGGCCGCGCGCGCGCTTCTGGAAAACACCGAACTCGATCCGGCGGAGATCATCCGGAAATCACTGGCCATCGCCGGCGATCTCTGCATCTACACCAATCACAGCGTCACGCTCGAAACGCTGGATTAATCTGGAGGCGTCACGCTCCGGTCAGACGCCGAGCGAAACGCGGAAATCGTCGAATCGCGCTTCGATTTCGGCAAAATGCGCAGCGAATTTTGGCCAGGAAACGCCTAGGCTGGCGCAAGCGACGTCGGAGAGCTCGGGGACCTGATTGCTCGGCAATTCCCCCAGGTCGAGCGCATGGTTCAGGCATTCGCTGACATGCACCAGATTGCCCATCTCGCTACCGAATTCGTTGGGTTCGTGGTGCGCCGCGATCGCGTCGACGATATCGGTCGGCAGCTTCCAGGTCGTTGCCAGGATGCGGCCAGCCTCGCAGTGGTCGTAGCCGAAAACGGCGCGTTCGGCGATGAACAGCGGGATGTCCTCGCGCTGATGCCGGTCGAGCGCGGCAAGGAAGTGGGTCGGGCTGGCGGTGTACATCAGGAGTTGCCCGATGTCGTGCAACAGGCCGCTGGTGAAGGCCAGATCGGGATCGATGCCGGTCTGTTCGGCCAGCACGCGGGCACAGGTGGCGACACCGAGCGAGTGCTGCCAGAGGATGCGGGCGCTGAAGCCGGATGCATGCGCGTCGTAGCGATAGATCAGCGCCGAAGCCAGAACGATGGTGGCGATCCGGTCGGCGCCGAGGAGCAGGAAGGCTTGGCTGGCAGAGGCGACGCGTTTCGAAAGCCCCGACCCGGCGGAATTCGCGGCGGCGAGGAGGCGGGCAACGATGGCGGGGTCCGAGTTGATATGGTGCGCCAGGGTATCGAGGTTGGCACTGTCGTCGCCGAGTGCCCGGATCAGATAATTGACCACTTCCGGCAGCGAGGGAAGCGCCTCCGCGTGGGTCGGCAGCGAGTCGAGCCGTGGCGGCGGGGTCATTGTGCACCTTCCAGTCGGTACGCGAGAACCGCGGAGCGGAGGGTGTCCCGGGCGGGGGAACTCGTTCCGCGGAAGACGTGTGCGATCCGCTTTTCAGCAGCCTCGCGTTCGCTGGCAAGTGTTTCGGCATCCCGGGTGTCAGCGACGAGCACCGTGACGGTGGTAACGCCGCGCCGCATCAGCCGGTCGAGCATCGCCACGTCGAGAACGGTGCCGGCAGCCAGCAACGGCTTGCCTTCGCGGTCGGTGAGATCCCGGGCGAGTGCCATGCCCGGCGTGGCTCGAGCTGGGGCAAGGCACAGGAGGCGTTGCTTGGCGGTCATCGGCGAGCCCGGTCTTGAGATTAGGAGTGGCGTGAGTTTGCCACAGCGCAAGGTCGATGAGAACATAACGCCCTTGATCCGTGGTTAAGGCAGGACTGATATGACGCAGATGACTCCGCAGGAAATCGTTCACGAACTCGACAAGCATATCGTCGGACAGGGCAAGGCCAAGAAGGCGGTGGCCATCGCCTTGCGCAACCGCTGGCGGCGGGCGCAGGTGAGCGAGCCGCTACGCCAGGAAATCACGCCGAAGAATATCCTGATGATCGGACCGACCGGGGTTGGCAAGACGGAAATCGCCCGGCGTCTGGCGCGCCTGGCCAACGCTCCGTTTATCAAGGTCGAAGCGACCAAATTCACCGAGGTCGGTTACGTCGGTCGTGACGTCGAGACGATCATTCGCGACCTGGCCGAGATCGCCATCAAGAACGGGCGCGAGCAGGCCATGAAGGGCGTGCGGGTACGCGCCGAGGATGCTGCCGAGGATCGCATCCTCGATGCGCTGCTGCCGCCGGCCCGTGGTGGTTTCTACAACGATACGCAGAACTCCGAAGAAAATGCGACCCGGCAGAAATTCCGCAAGAAACTGCGCGAGGGCGAGTTCGACGACAAGGAGATCGAGATCGAGGTTGCCGGTGCGCCGTTGCAGGCGGAAATCTTCGCGCCGCCGGGGATGGAGGAACTGACCTCGCAGATCCAGGGGATGTTCCAGAACATGGGCGGGGCGCGCAAGAAATCGCGCAAGCTCAAGATCATCGAAGCGCGCCGCCTGTTGATCGATGAAGAGGCCGGGAAGCTGGTCAACGACGAGGAGGTGAAGCTCGACGCCGTGCGCAACGTTGAGCAGAACGGCATCGTCTTCCTCGACGAAATCGACAAGATCACTTCACGCAGCGATGCGCACGGCGCCGATGTCTCGCGCCAGGGGGTGCAGCGCGATCTGCTGCCGCTGGTCGAGGGGACGACGGTGTCAACCAAGTACGGCATGATCCGCACCGATCACATCCTGTTCATCGCCAGCGGCGCTTTCCATCTGGCCAGGCCGTCCGATCTGATCCCGGAACTGCAGGGGCGCTTCCCGATCCGGGTGGAACTCGATTCACTGTCGGTCGCCGATTTCGAGCGCATCCTGACGCAGACCGATGCGTGCCTGACCATGCAGTACGAAGCCTTGCTGGCGACCGAAGCGGTTACCCTGACATTCACCACGGAGGGCATCCAGCGCCTGGCCGAGGTGGCCTGGTCGGTCAACGAGCGTACCGAGAACATCGGCGCCCGCCGCCTCTACACGGTGATGGAGCGCCTGCTCGAAGAGGTCTCGTTCAGCGCCGGCAACAAGGGGGCAGAAACGGTGACGATCGACGCGGCGTACGTCGATTCTCGGCTGACCGAACTTTCGCGCAACGAGGATCTGTCGCGCTACGTGCTGTGAGTACTAGCGGTCATGCGGCCTGCAGCCGATGACTTGGATCAGCTTCTGCAGGATCGGCGCGAAGATGAACTGGCCGAACGAGCCGCCGGCATTGATGACTCCCGATGCCGCGCCGCGCGCTTCCAGCGGCAGCCGGTGCTGGCGTCGAGTGGCGCGAGAAATAGCCCGAGAGATTGTCGTGCGCCCATGGTGACCATGAGAATGCCGGCAGCCGAGAGGGTGACGAGCCAGAGTTGCGGGGTGTTGAGGGCGCGGAACGTGTGTTTGTCTTCGCGGTAAGGCGACTATCGCGCGACGAATTCCTCGAGTGTCAGCACGCTGGAAACCTTGGTCAGCATGCGCAAGGTCTGCTCGTGGTCGTCGTCGCTGGCCGCGATGCAGCAGTCACCAAGAACATGGCAGGCTAAGTCGCGGTCATGCGCGTCACGGGTGGCCGTTTGCACCGCCATGTCGGTGGCACAGCCGGCGATGAACAGATTGCGGACGCCGTAGGTGCGCAGCAGGAGTTCGAGCGGTGTACCGAAGAAGGCGCTGACACGGTGCTTGACCAGCACGGCTTCGCTGGCGAGCGGTGCGGCCTTGACGTGGAAGTCGGTCGCCCAGGTGTCACGCTGCAAGACGCCGAAGCGCTTCGCGCCGCCGAATACCGGCGAGGTCTCCGGTTGTTCCTTGTAGTCGGCAGAGAACGCCACGCCGACGTGGATCACTGCCATTTCGGCACGGCGCGTATGCCGCAACAAAGCGGCTACACGGTCAAGCGGCCCGTGGCGGGTATCGAAATCGGCATAGCCTTTGCCGGCGACTTTGCCGTCCGGATGGACGATTTCGTTGATGAAGTCGATCAACAGCAGGGCGTTTTCAGAAGCGGTGGCGGCCATGGTCGTTCCTCACGAAAGCGTTATGGGGAAAAAGCCGCGCTATGGTAATCCAATCGGCCCCCGGTCGAGGCCACGAGTGCGCGGGTCAGTAGCGCTCGTTGAAACCGTGGATTTGGCGCCGGGCCTTCTTCGTCGGCCGCCCGCGCAGTTCGCTGCCGGGCGAGGGGGCGAGCTTTTGGGCTTCACGGACGGTTTCGCGCCGGGTGCGGCTTTCGTCGGTTTCTTCGTAGAGCAACTGCGCCTCGCTGGCCGGACGGCGCTGCTCGTTGAGCCCGCGGACGACGACCGTCCAGTGCTGCTGCCCGGCAGTGATGTCCAGCGTGTCGCCCAGGCGCAGGTCGCGGGCGGGTTTTACCGGGCTGCCGTTGAGGCGCACGTGGCCACCGTGAATGGCCTCGGTGGCCAGCGAGCGGGTCTTGAAGAAACGCGCCGCCCAGAGCCATTTATCGACGCGCAGGCCGGCGGGAGGAGGAGGACGTTCTGCCATCGTTGATCAGACCGGTTCGGAGGTGACGTGCGCCGCCTGTTCGCGCCGTGTCAGCCGGTCGAGGTAGAGATAGACCACCGGGGTCAGATACAGCGTCAGGAACTGCGAGACGACCAGCCCGCCGACGACGGCGATCCCGAGCGGCTGGCGCACTTCGGCGCCGGCGCCGATGGCCAGGGCGATCGGCAGGGTGCCGACCAGTGCGGCCATGGTGGTCATCATGATCGGGCGGAAGCGGATAACGCAGGCCTTGTAGATGGCGTCGAATGCCGGGGTGCCCTCGTTGCGCTGCCGGTCGAGGGCGAAGTCGATCATCATGATCGCGTTTTTTTTGACGATGCCGATCAGCATGATGACGCCGACAAAGGCGTACAGATTGAGGTCGATGCCGAAGATCATCAGCGTGATCAGCGCGCCGAGCGCTGCGGACGGCAGGCCGGACAGGATGGTCAGCGGATGGATGAAGCTCTCGTAGAGAATGCCGAGCACGATATAGACGACCAGCACGGCGATCAGCAGCAGGATGCCAAGTCCCTGCAGTGAGGACTGGAAGGCCTGGGCAGTTCCCTGCAGGCTGGTGTTGAGTGTCGCGGGCAGGCGAATCTCCCGTTCGAGCGCCTTGAGGCGATTGACGGCGTCGCCCAGAGACACGCCCGGGAGCAGGTTGAACGAGAGGGTGACCGACGGGAGTTGCCCTTGGTGGCTGATCGTCAGCGCCTGCGTGCGGCGGGTGACTCGCGTCACGGTGTCGAGCGGTATCAGCTTGCCGCTGGAGGCGCGGACGTAGAGTCGGGAGAGCTTTGTCGGATCGAGCTGGAATTCCGGGGCAACCTCGAGGATGACCTGGTACTGGCTAGCCGTGCCGTAGATCGTCGAAATCTGTCGCGCGCTGAAGGCGTTCTGCAAGGCATCCTCGACCTGGCTGAAGGTGAGGCCGAGCGCAGCAATCTTGTCGCGGTCAACATCAAGGGCGACTACCGGGTTGCGGTTGTTGAGGTTGCTGGTGACATCGACGAAGCCGGGTAGCTGGCGGATCTGCCGCAGCAGGGTGTCGGTCCATTGGTACAACTCGTCGAGGTCGGTGCTCTGCAGGGTGTACTGGTACTGCGCTGAGGTAACCTGGCCTCCGATGCGGATGGCCGGCGGGTTTTGCATGAAAACGCGAATGCCCGGAATTGCCGCCAGTTTCGGGCGCAACTGCTGGATTATTTCGTCCGCGGAGAGTTCGCGTTCGTGACGTGGCTTGAGCACCATGCTAAGCGAGCCGGTGTTCATCGTCGGGCGCGAGTTGGTCGCGCCGACCGACGACATGAAGGAACGGATGTTCGGATCCCGGGCGATGATGGCGGCCACCGCCCGCTGCTTTTCCACCATGGCGGCGAAGGAGATGTCCTGCGCACCCTGGGTGGTGGCCGTAATCTGTCCGCTGTCGCCGCTCGGCAGGAATCCCTTGGGGATCTGGACGAAGAGCAGGCCGCTGAAGACCACCGAGAGGACGAAGCCGAGCATCACGGTGCGCGGATGCTTCATCGCCAGCCGCAACGTCTTCTCGTAGCCCGCCAGCAGCAGTTCGAAGAAGCGCTCGAAAGCCCGGAATATGCGGCCGTGCGCTTCGCTTGCCGAGTGTTTCAGGTAGCGACTGCAGAGCATCGGCGTGAGGGTCAGGGAAACGATGCCGGAGACGAGGATCGCCACGCAGATGGTGACGGCGAATTCATGCAGCAGACGGCCGACGATGCCGCTCATGAACATCACCGGGATGAACACGGCGACCAGCGAGATGGTCATCGAGACGATCGTGAAACCGATTTCCCGCGAGCCCTTGATCGCGGCCTGCTGCGGCGTTTCCCCCAGTTCGATGTGCCGGACGATGTTCTCCAGCATGACGATGGCGTCGTCGACGACGAAGCCGACGGCCAGGGTCAGCGCCAGCAGCGACAGGTTGTCGAGGCTGTAGCCGAGTGCGTGCATCACCGCGAACGTGCCGATGACCGAGATCGGCAAAGCCAGCGCCGGGATGACGGTGGCCGACAGGTTGCGCAGGAACAGCAGGATGACCAGAACCACCAGGAAACCGGCGAGCAGCAGGGTGAATTGGACGTCGACAATTGATTCGCTGATCGAGATGCTGCGGTCGTAGAGCGTGGTCATGCTGATCGAGGCCGGCAGGCTGGCCTGAAAGCTCGGCAACATGCGCTTGACCGATTCCACCGTGTCGATGGTGTTGGCGCCGGGTTGCCGCTGGATGGCCAGAACGATGGCGCGTTTGTCGACGTTCCAGGCGGCGATGCGGGCGTTTTCTACCCCGTCGACCGGCGTGGCGACTTCTTCCAGGCGGACGGGGGCGCCGTTGCGCCAGGCGACGATCAGCGGACGATAGGCGGCGGCGGTCGTGAGCTGGCCGTTGTCCTTGATGGCGAAAGCCTGGTGGCGGCCATCCAGTTGGCCGAGCGGCTGGTTGACGTTGGCTTGCGCGATGGCCTGCCGCAGCTCGTCGATTCCCATGTTGCGGGCGGCGAGCTGATCCGGGTTGGCCTGGATCCGTACTGCGTACTTCTGCGAACCGAAGACCAGTACTTGGGCGACTCCGGCGACGGTCGACAGGCGTTGCGCCAGTTGCGTTTCCGCGTATTCGTTGACCACCGCCAGCGGCAGCGTCGGGGAACTCAGCGCGACGTAGAAGATCGCCGAGTCAGCCGGGTTGACCTTGCGGAATGATGGCGGGCTGGACATGTCCGACGGCAGTTTGCGCTGTGCCGAGGCGATCGCCGACTGCACGTCCTGCGCCGCGGCGTCGATATTGCGGTCCAGCGAAAACTGCAGGGTAATCGAGGTGCTGCCTTGGGCACTCGTCGAACTGAGCGATTCCAGCCCGGCAATCGTGGAAAACTGGCCTTCGAGTGGCGTCGCCACCGCGGCGGCCATCGTTTCCGGCGAGGCGCCGGGCAGCCGGGCGGTTACCGAAATGGTCGGGAAGTCGACGTTGGGCAGCTCCGAGACCGGCAGGGCGCGGTAGGCGATCAGGCCGAAGATTATGAACGCCGCCATCAGCAGCGTGGTCATCACCGGGCGGCGGATGCAGAGTTCCGGCAGGTGCATGGCAGTTTGCCCTAATTTTTTGCTGCTTTGGCGCCGGACGCTTCGTCCTTGATCTTCACCCTGGCACCCGGCACCAGGCGCAAATGCCCGTCGGTGATTACCGTCTCCCCGGCTTTGACCTCGCCCCCGATGGCGGTAAGCCCCGACGCCGATGCCAGAACCTCGATACGCCGCATTTCGACGCTGCCATCCTCTTTCAACGCATAGAGGAAATTGCCGTCGGCGCCTTGCTGCACCGCATTGTCCGGGACACAGACCGCATTCCTCAGTGTATCGAGGACCAGCGCGACGTTGAGGAACTGCCCGGGCAGCAGCTTTTCCTCACGGTTGGACAGTTCGGCCTTCAGCTGGATCGTTCCGGTACTCGTGTCGACGGTATTGTCGATGAAACGCACAGCTCCTTCATGATGCTCCGACGCGTCTCCCGGCTCGGTAATGTGAACCTTTAGCGTGCCGCCCTGTTTGCCCGCCCGAAGTCGTGGCAAGTACTTTTCCGGAACAGAGAAATTGACGAGTAGTGGCTGGACGCGATTGACGACGGCGAGCGTGACGTCGTTGGCCTTGACGGCGGAACCGGGAAAGACCAGTCGGGCGCCGACGATGCCGGAGATCGGTGCGCGGATGGTGGCGTAGGAAAGTTGCAGCCGTGCGACTTCGGCGGCTGCCTTGCTGGCGCGCAGCGTGGCCGCTGCCGCCGCTTCGTTGGTAAGGACGTCGTTTACCTTCTCGTCGGAGACGAAATTGCGCTCTTTCAGCGCCGTATAGCGTGCCGTATCTGCGCGCATCTTGGCGATCAGGGCTTCGTCCCGGGCGGCGGTAGCCTGTGCCTGCTGCAGTCGTGCGGAGAAATCGGTGGGGTCGAGGCGAATCAGGACATCCCCCCGGCTGACATGCTGTCCCTCGGTAAACAGAACGTCGGCAACCTGGCCGTCGACTCGCGACTTGATCGAAACGCTCTCGAAAGCTTCGGCACGGCCGACCACCAGCAGGGTGGCAGGGATGTCTCGCGTGATGGCTTTGGCCGCAGTAACCGGAACGGGTGGAGCCTCGGCCTTTTTGCTGCTATTTGTCTCCGAGCAGGCGGCAAGAGCCAGAGCCGCCGCGAACAGCAGCGCCGGGCGCTTCACGGCAAAAGGCTTTCCAGTGCCAGCAACTCCTCGACCGTTTCGCGTCGGCGGATCAGGTGGAACTGATCGCCGTCGACCATGACTTCGGCAGCGCGTGGGCGAGTGTTGTAGTTCGAGCTCATCGCCATGCCGTAGGCGCCGGCCGACATGATCGCCAGCAGGTCGCCCGATTCGATGGCCAGCGGACGAGCGTGGCCGAGGAAGTCCCCGGATTCGCAGATCGGGCCGACGATTTCCCAGCTTTGCGTGCCTGTATCGCGCGGTACGACCGGCACGATATCGTGCCAGGCGTCGTACAGTGCCGGGCGGGCTAGATCGTTCATCGCCGCATCGACAATGGCAAAATTCTTTACCTCGCCAGGCTTGAGGAACTCGACTCTGGCGAGCAATGCGCCGGCGTTGCCGACGAGGCGGCGTCCGGGTTCAAGAATGACTTTTAGCGAACGCTCCTTGAGCTTCTGCAGCAGCGGCTGCAGGTAACTCTTGACCGTCGGCGCCTCCTCATCCTGATAGCGGATGCCGAGTCCGCCGCCGAGGTCGATGTGGTGCAAGGTGATACCGTTGGCGGCAAGTTGGTCGATCAGAGACAGTAGCTTGTCGAGCGCCTCGGCGAACGGTGAGGGGTCGAGCAGTTGCGAGCCGATGTGGCAGTCGATGCCGGTGATCACGATGTTCGGCAGGGCCGCGGCGCGCTGGTAGATGGCCAGCGCCTCCTCGTAGGCGACACCGAACTTGTTTTCCTTGAGGCCTGTCGAAATGTACGGATGCGTTTTGGCGTCGACGTTCGGATTGACGCGCAGGCTGATGGGGGCCTTGATGCCGAGCGAACCGGCAACGTCGTTCAGTCGTTCCAGTTCGGGCGCCGATTCAACGTTGAAGCAGAGAATGCCGGTCTTGAGGGCGAAGGCCATTTCTTCGGCCGACTTGCCGACGCCGGAGAAAACGATCTTTTTCGGATCGGCGCCGGCCGCCAGCGCGCGTTTCAACTCGCCGGCGGAAACGATGTCAAAGCCGGCACCGCGACGGGCAAATACGTTGAGGACGGCGAGGTTCGAGTTGGCCTTGACGGCATAACAGACGAGCGCGTCCACGCCGCCTAGTTCGTTCTGGAATTCGTCGAGCGAGGCTTCGAGCGCAGCGCGCGAATAGACGTAGCAGGGAGTCCCGAAGCGCTCGGCGATATCGCCAAGGGGGACCGACTCGGCGTGGAGATGCCCCTTGTCGAGGTGAAAGAATGCAGTCATGGTGTCGTTTTTTTTGCCGTGTCTGTTTCGACCGTTGTTGGCGTGCTCGGCGCCGTCGTCGGGGCTTTTTGTTGAGGGGGCAGATAAAGCGATCCACGCGTCCCGCAGCCGTTCAAAAGGGTTGCGGACAGAAGCAGTAGGAGCGTAATGTATCTGCGCATAGTGTCAGGAAATCAAAGGGAAAAATGGTAGCACAGTATGGACGATAGCGAATTCATCAGCCTTGCCGACAGCGTGCTTGAACGGATCGAGCAAGCGATCGAAACGAGTGGTGCGGACGTCGATTGTTCGATGAACGGCGACGGGGTGCTTGAGGTCGAGTGTGTCGATGGCAGCAAGATCATCATCAACCGCCATCTTGCGGCGCAGGAAGTTTGGGTGGCCGCGCGCTCCGGCGGATTCCATTACCGCTGGAGCGACGAGGGGTGGCGTGACACGAGGAGCGGGGAGGAGTTGCTGGCCTCGCTCTCGGAGTTGATTTCCGCGCAGAGCGGAGAAGCTGTCACGCTGCGTTGAACTGCCTTGCCGTTCAGTCGACAGGTTTCGCGTCAGGATCCAGGGGCGGCTCCGGTTCGACCACCGGAGGAACGTTCTCGGCGTAGAACAGTTCTCTCGCCGGTCCCTTGGGCGTCTCAACTTCGATCGCCACCAGCCCCTCGGGTTGGGGCAAGAAAGATTGAGGGACATCCTTGAGAACCTTGTCCATGTACCCAATCCAGGCCGGCAGCGCCGCAGATCCACCGGTTTCCCCCTTGCCCATGCTCTTGGGTTGGTCGAAACCGATCCAGGAGCAGCCGACCACGGTTCGCTGGTAACCGCAGAACCAGGCGTCGACGTGTTCGTTGGTCGTTCCGGTCTTCCCCGCGAGGTCACGACGTTTCAGCGTCCTCGAGGCTCGGGCTGCTGTCCCGTAGATGGTGACGTCGCGCAGCATGCTATCCATCAGGTAAGCGTTACGGGCGTCGATTGCCCTTAATGACTCTTCCCCCGCTGATACGGGTTGAGCCTCCGCTATGACTTGATCCTTGTCGTCACGGATCTGGCTGACGATGTAGGGCTGGATTCTGAAACCGCCATTGGCAAATATCGAGTATGCGGCAACCATCTGCCACGGGGTCACCGATCCCGCACCCAGCGCCATCGTCAGGTATGCGGGATGTTTTTCCGCCTCGAAGCCAAAGCGCGTCACGTAGTCCTGAATGAAATGTACACCGCTTGCCTCCAGCAAACGTATCGATACCATGTTTTTCGATTTGGTCAGCGCGGTACGTATGCGCATCGGCCCTTCGTACTTCCCGTCGTAGTTCTTCGGCTCCCATGTCTGGCTTCCCGTGACCGACGCAGGAATGCTGATCGGCTCGTCATTCACGATCGATGCAGGAGAGAAGCCCTTCTCCAGAGCTCCGGAGTAGATGAACGGCTTGAAACTCGACCCGGGCTGTCTCCATGCCTGGGTGGCATGATTGAATTTGTTGCGGCCAAAATCGAAGCCGCCGACGAGAGCCTTGACGGCGCCGGTTTGAGGGTCGGTCGACAGGAATGCCGACTCGACTTCCGGCATTTGAGCAATGCGCCAGTTGTTCTTGTCGTCCGTCTGTACGCGGATGACCGCCCCGCGGCGAATGCGCTTGTTGGGGGGGGATTTGTCGTCGATCATGCGGGCGGCGAACTTCAGCCCGCTGTCGCTGATGGTAATGATTTCACCGCCGCGCCGATATGCGCGGACCTGTTTCTGGTTTGCCTCCATGACGATCGCCGGATGCAGGTCGTCGTTGTCATCGTAGTCTTGAAGCAGAACGTCGAGTGCTTCGTCCTGCTCTGACTTGATATCGGACAAGTCCACGTACGCTTCCGCACCACGGTAGCCGTGACGCCGGTCGTAATCGAATACGTTGTGGCGAATGCTGCGGTAGGCCGCTTCCTGGTCATTCTTGAGAATGGTGGTGTGGATCTTCAGTCCGCGCGAATAGACGTCAGCAGGGAAGCTCTCCGCCGCGATCTGGCGGGCCATTTCCGCTACGTATTCGGCGTGAACTGCATAGTCGTTCGTTTCTCGCTTCACCACCAGTGGTTGTTTCAAGGCCGATTCATGCTGCTCCGCAGTGATGAAGCCGAGTTCGCGCATGCGGCGCAGAACATATTGCTGGCGGAGTCCGGCACGTTTCGGATTGACCACCGGGTTGAATGCTGACGGTGCCTTGGGCAGTCCCGCGAGCATTGCAGCCTCCGCAATGCTGATCTCCTTCAGTTGCTTGCCGAAATAGATCTGTGCAGCAGCGCCAAATCCGTAAGCCCGTTGTCCCAAATAGATCTGGTTCAGATACAACTCGAAAATCTGGTTTTTTGTCAGATTGTGTTCAATCTTGAAGGCCAGAAGGGCTTCATAAAGCTTGCGCGTGTAGGTCTTTTCCGAAGAAAGGAAAAAATTCTTGGCGACCTGTTGCGTGATCGTTGATGCTCCCTGGCGCCGTCCTCCGCCCAGGAAATTGCTGATGGCGGCACGTGTGATTCCGAGTGCGTCGATTCCGCCATGCTGGTAAAAACGTTCGTCCTCGGCAGCAAGAACGGCCTGCTTCAATACATCCGGCACATCGGAAAAATGAACAAGCTCGCGCCGCTCCTCCCCGAATTCGCCTATCAAGTAGTTGTCGGCCGTATAAACCCGAAGCGGGATCTTCGGACGATAATCAGTCAGGACATCCAGCGAGGGCAGGTTCGGATAGGTCAGGACGAGCACCATGGCCACCATGGTGGCGAGAATCAGGAAGACCCCCGAAACGAATAGCAGCGGATAGAGAATCCAACGAGAGGCGTGTGTCAATGGCTTGTCCACAAAATGGCTGGCCCGAGATTATAAACACGAGCGACTCGTTCTGACTCGTTCGCTGAGCCCTTGTTTTTTCCGCTGTTTCTCGAAGAATTTCGCTGAAAAGAATGACGAAAAAATAGCTTTACTTGCTTTATGCTTGTTGTTAGGATCTAAAGTAGATTATCTATAAACACGCTAACTATTAGGTATTCAAGAGTTTTTTTGAGGGGTGGCGATTTGCAATTCGATCTTTCGATCCTTAATCCCAAGTCTCGCTCCCTGATCGGGCTCGATATCAGTTCGTCGTCTGTCAAGATGGTTGAACTGGCAAGTGACGGAAAAGGGGGGTGTCGGGTCGATCGCTACGCGATCGAGATTCTTCCGCGCGATGTCGTCGCTGATGGCAATATTGTCAATCTTGAGGCGGCAGCTGAAACCGTGCGGAGAGCATGGAGAAAGCTGGCAACGTCTACCCGGCTCGTCGCGTTGGCGCTCCCTGCCTCGCATGTGATTACGAAAAAAATAATAGTGGCAGCGGGACAGCGTGAAGAGGAATTGGAGCTTCTGGTCGAGTCTGAGGCGAACCAGTACATACCTTTTGCGCTGGATGAGGTAAATCTCGATTTCCAGGTATTGGGGCCGGCGCCTTCATCTCCTGAAGAAATTGAGGTTCTCATTGCTGCTTCTCGCAAGGAAAAAGTTGAGGATCGTGTAGCAGTGGCCGAATCCGCCGGACTCAAACCCGCCGTCGTGGACGTAGAGTCGTACGCTGTCTTGTCAGCCTTGGAATTGGTTGAGAAGCAACTGCCTCAAGGAGGGAAGGGGCAAATTGTTGCGTTGGTTGATGTCGGTGCCAATGTCATGAGCCTCACGGTTCTGCGGGATGGACAGCAACTTTATGCGCGGGAGCAGGCGTTCGGCGGTAACCAGCTTACTCAGGATATCGCTCGCTTGTACGGAATGACCTTCGAGGAGGCTGAAACCGAGAAGCGCAGAAATGGTCTGCCGGATAGTTATGAAGCCGAACTTCTGCAGCCTTTTGTAGAAAATATGGCGCTGGAAGTTTCGCGTGCCTTGCAGTTCTTCTTTACGTCAACCCAGTTCAACAATGTCGATCATATCGTTCTTGCAGGGGGGGGCGCGGTTCTGCCGGGGGCCGATGAGGTGATTGCGTCTCGGACACAAATTAATACTGTTGTGGCTAACCCGTTTGCCGACATGGTTCTGTCCGACCGGGTTCGCGCGAAGAGTTTGCTGATTGACGCGTCATCCTTGATGGTCGCATGTGGCCTTGCTCTGCGGAGGTTTGACGAATGATACGTATCAACCTTCTCCCTCACCGGGAAGAGAAGCGAAAGGCCAAACGCCAGCAGTTTTATGGCTTGTTGGGCTTGATTTCCATTTTGGCGGCCCTTGTCGTTTTCCTCGTCTATTCAATAATTGACGGATATGTCTCCACCCAAGAGGCGCGGAATGATTTCCTGAAAAAGGAAATCGCCGTGCTCGACAAGCAGATTGATCAAATAAAGAGGCTCAAGGAGCAGACGCAAGCACTTCTCGCGCGCAAACAGATCATCGAGTCATTGCAGAGAGACCGTGCCGAGGCCGTTAATTTGCTGAGCGAAATGGTGAGGCAGATGCCGGAAGGGGTGTATATCCGATCGCTCAAGCAAGACGGGACCAAGCTCGCTTTGATTGGCTATGCGCAGTCGAATGCGAGGGTTTCGACTCTGATGAGGAATATTGAGGCTTCCCAGTGGCTTGAGCGGCCTCAACTCGTCGAAATCAAGGCGGTTACTGTTGATAAGCGTCGGCTTAACGAATTCAGTATGAACGCTGCCGTCAAGCGGGTGGCGCCTAAGGAGCCTGGCAAGAAATGAAGCCGCCTTCTTCATCAAACTTGAGCATCCAGTCTATTCTGGATGATTTTCGCAACCTGAACCCGAAAGATGTCGGTGCCTGGCCGCTCGCGCCCCGCATTGCCGTACTTGTCGGTCTCTTCCTGCTCGTATTGTTCATTGGCTGGTGGGTGTGGTGGAGCGAGCAACTATCGACGCTCGAATCAAGGCAGCAAGAAGAGTTGAAGCTCAGAGACGAGTTCGTTGCAAAGAAGTCTCAAGCGGTTAATCTCGACTTGTATGTGCAGCAACTCAATGAGATCGATCGCTCGTTCGGGGCTTTGCTGAAACAGTTGCCGAGCAAGGCAGAAGTCGAGTCCTTGTTGGTCGAGATAAATCAATCGGGCATGGGGCGTGGTTTGCAGTTCGAGTTGTTCAAGCCAAGGGCGGAAGTCGTCAAGGATTTTTACGCCGAACTGCCAATTGATGTCAGGCTGACCGGGAATTACCATGATTTCGGTGCTTTCGCCGACGATATCGGCAAACTGTCCCGAATAGTTACGCTGAACAACATCGCGATTACACCAAACAAAGATGGTTCGCTGGTAATGAATGCTGTTACCAAGACCTTCCGTTATCTTGACGAGGAAGAAATTGCTGCCAAGAAAAAGGCGGCAGCAGCTGCCAAGGGTAAAAAGAAATGAAACCACTTCTTGTGATCTTGGCGTGCATCGGACTCGCGTCATGTTCAGGCGACGGTGATCAGGACGGATTGCGGCAGTGGATGAACGATGCGACAAAGAATGTAAAGGGGAAAATTCCGCCGCTTCCTCAGGTAAGGCCATATGAACCGGTTGCTTACGACGCTGGAAACCTTGTCGATCCATTCAAGCCGTCGAAGATTTTGCCGGAAAGGAGCAACAAAGGTGGTGGGAACAAGCCTGATTTTGATCGCCCGAAAGAGCCGCTAGAGGCCTATCCGCTTGAATCCCTGAAGTACGTTGGTGTAATGACAAAGAGAAAAACCTCCTTTGCCATAATTCAAGTCGACGGGGCGTTGTATCAGGTTAGAACAGGGAATTACCTAGGCCAAAATTTCGGGGTGATTACCAAAGTGTCTGAATCAGAGGTCGTTCTCAAGGAACTCGTGCAGGATCCTGCGGGCGATTGGGTGGAAAGAGTGAGTTCCCTGATGTTGCAGGGATTGGAGGGAGCGAAGTGAGAAAAACGACCGTTGGCTTTCTGATGGGCATCGTGGCTTGCGCCATGTTGCCTTGGACCTCGATATCTGCCGAGGAAATTCGTCAAAATTCTATTGAGGCAATGAAAGTAGTCCAGCAAGGGGGAATTCTGAACCTTAAGCTGACCTTTAAAGCGCCTTTGCTTGCCCCTCCTTCTGCGTTTAGCGTGGCCAATCCGGCCAGGCTGGCTCTTGACTTTGCGAATACCACCAACGGGCTTGGAAAGAACAGCCAGGCGTTCAACGAAGGCGACCTGAAAAGCGCGAATATTGTCCAGACGGACGATCGTACCCGTGTCGTGCTCAATCTCATAAGAGCGATGACCTACGAAACAACGATCGAAGGTAATACGTTGCTTCTGGCATTGACTCCGACTGTTGGCAAAGCGTGGCAAGAAGGCGGTGTCGACAAGCCCGTCGAGCATTTTTCGAAGGGGGGGGCAGGTCTGTCGGCAGCGAATAGCATTAGAGACATCGCTTTCCGCCGGGGGCGGGATGGCGAGGCGCGGATTGCAGTTGATATGAGCGACTCAACCTCGGGCATAGACATTCGTCAGCAAGGGCAATCACTGATTGTCGACTTTCTCAACGTCGCTGTTCCAGAGGCTTTGCGCAAGAAGCTCGATGTGACCGATTTCGCAACGCCGGTTGTGTCCGTGGCTACTGTTCAGCAAGGAACCAGCGTCAGGATGACGATCGTGCCGAAAGGGCTGTGGGAGCATAACGCCTATCAGACCGACAACCAGTTCGTGATTGAAGTTAAACCGGTAATAGAAAATCCGAACAAATTGGTGCAAGGAACCCGGGGCGGATATCAGGGAGAAAAGCTGTCCCTCAATTTCCAGAATGTCGAAGTGCGTCGATTGCTACAGGTGATCGGTGAGTTTACTGGCATGAACATCGTTGTCAGCGATTCGGTTGGGGGCAACATCACGCTGATACTGAAAGATGTGCCGTGGGATCAGGCGCTGGACATCATCCTGCAGCAAAAGGGCCTGGACATGCGCAAGAACGGGAATGTGATCCTGATTGCGCCGCGCGAGGAGATTGCCACCAAAGAAAAACTGGAATACGAATCCAAAGTGCAAATCGGTGATCTGGAGCCGTTGCGCACTGAGAGCTTCCAAATGAATTACATCAAAGGGGCTGATGTCAAGAAGCTGTTGACCGATTCCAAGCAGACGTTGTTGTCGAAACGTGGAAGCGCCCTACTGGACGATCGTTCGAACATCTTGTTCGTGCAGGATACTCCCAGTCGCCTCGAGGATGTTCGCGCAATGATCGCAAAAATAGACGTTCCGGTCCGGCAGGTAATGATTGAGGCCAGGATTGTAGAAGCGGGCGACAGTTTTTCGAAGAATTTGGGGGTTAGGTTGGGAACGGGGGCCGTAACGTCAGCGTCCACTACAGATTCCGTGACCGGGGCGATTTCGACAACATATACAAAAGAGACAGATCTTGGGTGGATAAATTCCGGCTCAAGGACGGGGGGCTTGGGCTCGGTGAACTTGCCGGCGTCTCCCTCTGTCGGTTCGGCTGCGACCTATGCTTTTACCCTGTTCAACTCGAGCATGACAAAGTATCTCGATATTGAGATTTCTGCCCTCGAATCCGACGGAAAGGGAAAGGTGATTTCGAGTCCTCGCGTTATGACGGCGAATCAGGTAGAGGCTCTGATAGAGCAAGGGGTTGAAATTCCTTATCAGCAAGCCACGAGTTCTGGTGCGACTAGCGTATCGTTTAGAAAGGCGAATTTGTCGCTGAAGGTGAAGCCGCAAATAACGCCTGACGGTAAAGTGACAATGACGCTCGACATTAATAAGGACACGCCAAATACTTCTTTGTCGACTGGTTCTGGGGTCGCGATTGACACCAAGCATGTCAAGACGGAGGTGCTCGTCGAGAATGGAGGCACGGTGGTTATCGGTGGCATTTATACCCAAAAGAAAACCGATACAACCTACCGAGTGCCATTCTTTGGTGACCTGCCGTACATAGGATGGCTGTTCAAGAACAGAGAGTGGATCGATGATAAAACCGAGTTGCTGGTCTTCATCACGCCCAAAATCGTCAACGAAGGTTTGGCGATGAGATGACTCCGCAGTGCGAAAAGAAACCGGCGCAAGCCGGTTTTTTTTCGCACATGCGTTTGTGCCGAAACAATTATCGAGGCGTACGGTAGAATATTGCCGTGGAAAAAAGCTCCGAAAACATATACCTAGTCGGTCTGATGGGCGCCGGTAAAACGACGATCGGCCGATCATTGGCCAAGCGCCTGGCGCGAAACTTTGTCGATACCGACAAGGAGATGGAGTCGCGTACCGGCGTCAGTATCCCAACAATTTTCGAGATTGAAGGGGAGGATGGATTCAGAAAGCGTGAGTCTCAGCTGATTGAAGAGTATGCGCAGACTTCAGGCTTCGTGGTCGCCACCGGGGGCGGGAGTGTCTTGCGCCCCGAGAATCGGGAGAACATGAGGCGCAGCGGCTTGGTGATTTATTTGAATGTGCCTCCGCAGACCTTGTGGGAGCGAACGCGGAACGACCGGAACCGTCCTTTGCTGCTGGTGGCAGATCCATTGTTGAAGCTCAACCAGTTGTTTTCGGCGCGAGACCCGTTGTATCGCGAGGTCGCGGAATTGGTCGTGGATGGCAGTCGTATGAGTGCCCAGGGTGTGCTTCAGCATTTGTTGCGGGAAGTGGAAAACAGATGGAAAAGCTGACAGTTTCACTTGGGGCGCGTTCCTATCCGATTTTCGTAGGATCGGGAGTTTCGAAAGATGCGGCGCTGATATCCCCTTTCCTGTCTCAACCGAAGGTCGCTGTCATTTCCAATGGCGTTGTTGCTCCACTCTATCTTGATCGGTTCAACGAGACTCTGCGTGGAGCAGGAATTGACGTGCTGGACATCATTCTTCCTGATGGCGAGAATTTCAAAAATTGGCAGACGCTGAACGGGATTTTTGATGCGTTGGTAGAGAATTCGTGTGAGAGGTCGACAACGCTAATTGCGCTCGGAGGCGGAGTCGTCGGAGACATGACCGGCTTTGCAGCCGCCTGCTACCAACGTGGCGCGCCTTTTATCCAGGTGCCGACAACGCTACTCGCTCAGGTCGACTCGTCTGTCGGCGGGAAAACGGCAATCAATCATCCACACGGCAAGAACATGATAGGGGCGTTTTATCAGCCCAGGCTTGTGCTTGCGGACACTGATTATCTTTCGTCATTGCCACCGCGTGAATTGAGCGCGGGTCTGGCCGAAGTCATAAAGTACGGTTTGATTCGTGATTTGCCTTTCCTGGCATGGATCGAGGCCCATCTGGAGGGCTTGATGGCCAAGGATCAGAGCCTTCTCCAATATGCCATTCTCCGATCATGCGAGAACAAGGCAGAGATAGTTGGCGCCGATGAGAAGGAGCAAGGCGTCAGGGCCTTTCTTAACCTCGGTCATACCTTTGGACATGCGATCGAAACAGGTGTCGGGTATGGGGAATGGTTGCATGGGGAGGCTGTCGCTGCTGGAACCGTCATGGCCGCGGAGTTGTCGAGAAGGCTCGGGTGGGTCGATCGCTCCGATGTCGAGCGAGTAAAGGACTTGTTCAAGCGGGCCGGTTTGCCAACTCGCGGTCCCGATTTGGGGAGCGCACGGTATCTCGAGTTGATGCAGCACGACAAAAAGGTTGTGAATGCCAAGCTTCGATTGGTGTTGCTCAAGAAAATCGGCGAGGCCGTTCTCTGTGATGACGTCCCGCTGACCGATGTTTCAGAAGCGATAGAGGCGTGCGTCGGCTTTGAATGAATTGGCGCCCTATGCCGTCGGCACCGCGAACTCGCGCGGGCGCCGTTACCTTGAACCGGCGCCTAACTATCGCGCGGAATTCCAGCGGGATCGCGATCGGATCGTTCACTCCACGGCATTCCGCCGGCTTGAATACAAGACGCAGGTCTTCGTAAATCATGAGGGGGATCTTTTCCGCACGCGCTTGACGCACAGCCTGGAGGTGGCCCAAATAGCGCGAGGAATTGCGCGAGCGTTAAGCCTGAACGAGGATCTTGTCGAGGCGATCTCGCTTGCGCACGATCTTGGGCACACTCCCTTTGGCCACGCCGGTCAGGACGCGCTCAACGAGTGCATGCGGGATTTCGGTGGATTCGAACATAATCTGCAGAGTTTGCGTATTGTCGACCAACTTGAGGAGCGATACGCCGCATTCCCGGGGTTGAATCTCGGTTTCGAAACACGGGAAGGCATCGTCAAACATTGCTCCCTTGACGTGGCCCGGACGCTCGGCGAGCTCGGCGAGCGGTTTTTAAACCGTTCCCAGCCGTCACTTGAAGCGCAAATCTGTAATCTTGCCGACGAAATAGCCTATAACAATCACGATATTGACGACGGCTTGCGTTCAGGATTGCTGTCCATCGACCAACTGATGGAGGTCACGCTCTTCCGCGAGCATCTACAACTGGTGCAGGCGGCATATCGGGAACTGTATGGACGGCGATTGATTCATGAAACGGTCCGGCGAATGATCAACGCGCTGGTTTGTGACCTGATTGAAACGACTCGATGCAATATTGCCCGGGCAAAGCCGCAGACCCTCGCGGAAGTTCGGCAAGCCGGGAAGCTGGTTGGCTTTTCCAGCGCCATGCGAGAGGCGCAACTCGAAATGAAGCGATTTCTGCGGGAAAATCTCTATCAGCATTTTCAGGTTCTCCGCATGACCAGGAAAGCGCACAGGATTGTGGCCGATCTGTTTTCCACCTTCCTGAGCGATCCGCGTCTTTTACCGGAAGAATATCGGGATCGTGACGGCCAGCCAAGGCGCGTTGCTGATTACGTCGCGGGGATGACCGACCGCTACGCGATGAAAGAACATCGGCGTCTGTTTGCTGTCGGCGAAATCTGAATGTAGAAACGCCCGCGATTGCGGGCGTTTCAGTAATCATTCGTGATTCCGGGCTAAGCGCTATTCCCCGCCCTTGAGCGCGACAAAGACTTCCTCCAGCATCTTCTTCGCATCGCCGAAGAGCATCCGGTTGTTGTCCTTGTAGAAGAGCGGATTGTCCACCCCGGCGTAGCCCGACGCCATGCTGCGCTTCATCACGATCGACGTCTTGGCCTTCCACACCTCGAGCACCGGCATGCCGGCGATCGGGCTGGCCGGATCTTCCTGCGCGGCCGGGTTGACGATGTCGTTGGCACCGATCACCATGGCCACGTCGGTTTCCGGGAAGTCCTCGTTCAGTTCGTCCATCTCGAAAACGACGTCGTACGGCACCTTGGCCTCGGCGAGCAGCACGTTCATGTGCCCGGGCATGCGGCCGGCGACCGGGTGGATGCCGAAGCGCACGTTGACGCCCTTCTCGCGCAGGTACTCGGTGATCTCGTACACGGTGTGCTGGGCTTGTGCGACGGCCATGCCGTAGCCCGGAACGATGATCACGTTCTTCGCTTCGCGGAGCAGTTCGGCGGTTTCCGTGGCCGACACCGCCACCACTTCGCCGCCGGGTTGCACCGCGCCGCTGCTGGCCGGTGCCGGTTTGCCTCCGTCGGAACCGAAGCCGCCGGCAATGACGCTCAGGAAGTTGCGGTTCATCGCGTTGCACATGATGTACGACAGGATCGCACCCGAGGATCCGACCAGTGCCCCGGTGACGATCAGCAGGTCGTTTGACAGCATGAAGCCGGTTGCCGCAGCGGCCCAGCCCGAGTAGCTGTTGAGCATCGAGACGACGACCGGCATGTCGGCACCGCCGATGGCCATGACCATATGTACGCCGAAGAGCAGCGAGATGAGGGTCATCACGATCAGCGGGGTCATGCCCTGGGCGATCGACGTGGCGTGCAGGAACTCGCGGCCGAAGTAGATCACGATCAGCAAACCGGCCAGGTTCAGCAAGTGGCGGCCGGGGAGCAGCACCGGTTTGCCGCCGATCTTGCCGGAGAGCTTGCCGAAGGCGACGACGGATCCGGAGAAGGTCACCGCGCCGATCAGGATGCCGACGTAGATTTCGATCTCGTGGATCGCCTTTTCGGTACCGGTAAAGGCGATCGAGGTGTCGATGTAGCTGGCGAAGCCGACGAGGCAGGCAGCGAGACCGACCATGCTGTGCATCAGGGCGACGAGTTCGGGCATCTGCGTCATCTTGACGACGCGGGCCGCGTACAGACCGACGGCACCGCCGACGACCATCGCGCCGACGATCCAGGGGAGCCCCCCGGCGATGACGCGCGGACCGAAGACCGTGGCGATCACGGCGATGGTCATGCCGATGATGCCGTACAGGTTGCCCCGCCGGGCGGTTTCCTGGTTGGACAGGCCGCCCAGGCAGAGAATGAACAGGATGGTTGCCCCGAGATAGGAGACAGTGGCCAAACTAGCAGACATTATGGGTTCTCCTTACTTGCGGAACATTTCCAGCATGCGCCGGGTGACGGCGAAGCCGCCGAACATGTTGATGGTGGCGAGGACGATTGCGCCTAGAGCCAGCCAGCGGATTACGTCGTCCGGCCGACCGCTGCCGCCGAGCGGTGGGGCGATCTGCACCAGCGCGCCGATGGCGATGATGCTGCTCACCGCGTTTGTCACGCTCATCAGCGGCGTATGCAGAGCGGGCTTGACGTTCCAGACAACCATGTAGCCAACGAAGCAGGCCAGCACGAAAACGGTGAAGTGCCCGAGGAAGGCGGCGGGCGCGAAGGCGCCAACCAGCCAGAAGAGGATCGCGCCGATACCGAAGAAGATGGCGGCCTTGCCGGCCGGCATGGCTTCACCGCTGCCACCGTGGCCGTGCCCCGAGGCCTTTTTGATGACCGCGGGGGCTTCGGCGGCTGGTTTGGCGGCGGGAGGTGGCGCGGGTAACTTGATCGGCGGCGCCGGCCAGGTAATTTCGCCGTCCTTGATCACGGTCAGGCCGCGGAGGGCGTCATCTTCCATGTTGACGTTGATCTGGCCGTCCTTGGTCTTGCACAGTTCTTCGGTCAGACGCAGCAGGTTGTTGGCGTATGCCGTCGAAGCCTGCTTGGAGAGGCGACTGGGAAGATCCGTATAGCCAATGATGGTGACGCCGTGCTTGACGACGGCCTTTCCGGGCTCGGTAAGTTCGCAGTTGCCGCCTTGTTCGCCGGCCATGTCGACGATGACGCTGCCCGGCTTCATGCTCTGCACCATCTCGGCGGTGATCAGCTTGGGCGCGGGCTTGCCCGGAATCAGCGCGGTGGTGATGATGATGTCGACTTCACGGGCCTGTTTGGCGTACATCTCCCGCTGGGCCTGCTGGAAACCTTCGCTCATGACTTTTGCGTAGCCACCGCCCCCGGCTCCGTCTTCTTCATAATCGACCTTGACGAATTCGCCGCCGAGCGACTTGACCTGATCGGCGACTTCGGCGCGGGTATCGTTGGCGCGAACGATGGCGCCCAGATTGGCGGCCGTGCCGATGGCGGCCAGGCCGGCGACGCCGGCTCCGGCGATGAAGACCTTTGCTGGCGGCACTTTGCCGGCGGCGGTCATCTGGCCGTTGAAGAAACGGCCGAAGGCGTTGGCTGCTTCGATGACGGCGCGGTAACCGCTGATGCCGTTCATGGAGGTCAGTGCATCCATCTTCTGCGCGCGGGAGAGCAGGCGCGGCAGACAGTCGATGGCCAGGATCGTGGCCTTCTTCGCCGCCAGCTTCTGCATCAGGTCGGGATGCTGGGCGGGCCAGATGAAGGAGGTCAGGGTGCCGCCTTCGCGCAGCAGGCTGACTTCCTCGTCGTTCGGGGCGCGCACCTTGAAGACGATATCCGCGCTTGCCCACAGCGTGGCGGCGTCGGCCACCACCTCGGCGCCAGCGGCGCGGTAGGTGTCATCGCTGAAGTTGGCGTGGTTGCCCGCACCGGATTCGATCGCGACCTTGAATCCCAGCTTGATCAGTTTTTCGACCACCTCGGGGACCGTCGCAACACGTTTCTCCCCGGGGAATACCTCACGTGGAACTCCGATACACAGTGACATTCAGTTCTCCATGACTCGATTCAAAATGACAAAAGCCGCCAACTACGCAGCCTCAAGGGCGAATCGCGCGCCTATATTGAATAGACAACAAGGCGCAAGCTGGCCAGTCAGTGTCGGCTTTGCAGTCTTCTGGGCTGGTGGCACGCATCGACGCCGATCTGTTCCGGCCAATACGATGATTATGGTAATTAATTGCTGTTCATCGAATTAAGCTTTAATTTAACATGCCTTCGTTACCGGAAAAAGCCGCGCAGGGGGGCGTGGGCGATTCCGCTCGTCTTTTTTTCGGCGGAGCGTTGTATTTTCGTCCATTTTTCGGGGTTTGTGACAATTTGGAAGGTGTTTGTGCGCGCTGAGAATTTTGTTTGATCGGACTGGTTTTCGCGCTATACTCGCCGACCGTCCGTAGATTCCCGAGCAGAAAGCTGGCCTGTGCCGGCTTTTTTGACGTCTAGGGGGTCCTGCTTCTGAAAGATTTCATTGTTTTTTGAGGATTTGAGAGTGATGGATTCGGCTGTACCTGAGCGGCAAGGGCTATATGACCCGGCCAATGAGCACGACGCCTGCGGCGTCGGTTTCGTAGCACATATCAAGGGCCAGAAAAGCCATTCGATAATCCAGCAGGGGCTGTTGATCCTGAAAAACCTGGATCACCGGGGCGCGGTTGGTGCTGATCCTCTGATGGGGGATGGCGCCGGGATCCTGATCCAGCTACCGGACCAGTTTCTGCGCGAGGAAATGGCCAGGCAGGGCGTGACCTTGCCGCGTGCGGGTGATTACGGCGTCGGCATGGTGTTCCTGCCGAAGGAGTCGGCTTCCCGGCTTGCATGTCAGGAGGCTATCGAGCGGGCCGTGCGTGCCGAAGGGCAGGTGGTCCTCGGCTGGCGTGATGTTCCGGTCGATCGCAGCATGCCGATGTCGCCGGCCGTGCGGGCGCTCGAACCGGTGATCCGCCAGATTTTCATCGGCCGTGGCTCGGACGTGATGGTGACCGATGCGCTCGAGCGCAAGCTGTATATCATCCGCCGCCTCGCCGCCAATGCCATTCGTGAACTCGGGCTTGAGCACAGCAAGGAGTTCTATCAGCCGTCGATGTCGGCGCGAACCATCGTCTATAAGGGCCTGCTGCTGGCCGACCAGGTTGGCGAGTACTATCAGGATCTCAAGGATCCGCGTTGCGTGTCGGCGCTGGCGCTGGTGCACCAGCGTTTCTCGACCAATACCTTCCCGACCTGGCCGCTGGCGCATCCGTTCCGCATGATCGCGCACAACGGCGAGATCAATACGCTGCGCGGCAACTACAACTGGATGCGCGCCCGCGAGAAGGGGACGTCGTCGCCGCTGCTCGGGGCCGATCTGGACAAGATCTGGCCGTTGATGTATCCGGGACAGTCGGATACCGCTTCGTTCGACAATGCGCTCGAACTCCTGGTGATGGGCGGTTACTCGCTCGCTCACGCCATGATGATGCTGATTCCGGAAGCGTGGGAAGCCCATACGCTGATGGACGAGAAGCGTCGTGCCTTCTACGAATACCATGCGGCGATGATGGAGCCGTGGGATGGTCCGGCGGCCGTGGCATTCAGCGATGGTCGTCAGATCGGTGCGACGCTCGACCGCAACGGCTTGCGTCCCGCGCGCTATCTCGTGACCGACGACGATCTGGTGGTCATGTCGTCGGAATCCGGTGTGTTGCCGATTGCGGACGAGAAGATCGTCAAGAAGTGGCGCTTGCAGCCGGGCAAGATGTTCCTGATCGACATGGATCAGGGGCGCATCATCGATGACGTCGAACTGAAAGAGACGCTGTCGCGCCAGAAGCCCTATCAGGACTGGGTGTCGCGCATCAATATCAAGCTCGATGGCCTGGACGCGCCGGCAGATGCTACGGCTCCCGAGTGTGACGCTAGTCTGCTCGATCGCCAGCAGGCTTTTGGCTACACACAGGAAGACATCAAGTTCATCCTCGAGCCGATGTCGCGGACTGGCGAAGAAGCTGTCGGCTCGATGGGCAACGACTCGCCGCTGGCTGTCCTGTCGAGCAAGAACAAGCCGCTGTATAACTATTTCCGGCAATTGTTCGCCCAGGTGACCAACCCGCCGATCGACCCGATTCGCGAGCAGTTGGTGATGTCGCTGGTGTCGTTCATCGGTCCGAAGCCGAACCTGCTGGGCATCAACGAAATCAATCCGCCGTACCGTCTGGAAATTTCGCAGCCGGTGCTGACCTATGCCGATATGGCCAAGTTGCGCAATATCTCGGCCTATACCGATGACAAGGTGCATTCGGCGGAGCTCGATATCTGTTATCCGCTGGCCTGGGGCAAGGAAGGCGTCGAAGCCCGACTCGCCTCGCTGTGCGCAGAGGCGCAGGATGCGGTGCAGCGGGGATGCGGGCTGTTGATCGTGTCCGATCGCAAACTGGGCAAGGATAACGTCGCGATTCCGGCACTGCTGGCAACGTCCGCAGTGCATCAGCACCTCGTTACGCAAGGGTTGCGGACGCGTGTCGGCCTCGTCGTCGAAACCGGTTCGGCGCGTGAAACCCATCACTTCGCCGTGCTCGCCGGCTTTGGTGCCGAGGCGGTGCATCCGTATCTGGCGCTCGAGACGATCGAGAAAATGGCCGGCGCGGACAAGAAGGATCGCGAGAAGGCCGTCAAGCATTTCGTGAAGGGTATCGGCAAGGGCCTGCTCAAGGTCATGTCGAAGATGGGCATCTCGACCTACATGTCCTATACCGGTGCGCAGATTTTCGAAGCCATCGGCTTGCAGAAGAAGATGGTGGACAAGTACTTCACCGGCACCTCGACGCAGGTCGAGGGCATCGGCGTGTTCGAGGTGATGGAAGAGGCCATTCGTCTGCACAAGCAGGCCTTCGGCGGCGACCAGGTCATGGCGGAAATGCTCGACGTCGGTGGCGACTACGCCTTCCGCGTGCGCGGCGACGAGCACATGTGGACGCCGGATGCCATCGCCAAGCTGCAGCATTCGACGCGTTCCGGAAAATTCGAGAACTACAAGGAATACGCGCGCATCATCAACGACCAGACGCTGCGGCACATGACGCTGCGTGGCTTGTTCGAGATCAAGCCGGCAGGGGCGCCGGTCCCGCTCGACGAAGTCGAGTCGGCCAAGGATATCGTCAAGCGTTTCGCCACCGGCGCAATGTCGCTGGGGTCCATTTCGACCGAGGCGCATACCACGCTGGCCATCGCCATGAACCGCCTCGGCGGACGTTCGAACACCGGCGAAGGCGGCGAGGATCCGGCGCGCTTCAAGCCGGTCAAGGCCGGGCAGATGGTTTCCGACATTGTCGGCAAGGGACGTATCGAGCGTGACTACCAGCTGAAGAAGGGTGACAGTCTCCGCTCGTCGATCAAGCAGGTTGCGTCGGGGCGTTTCGGCGTGACCGGCGAGTATCTGGTCAATGCGGACCAGATCCAGATCAAGATGGCCCAGGGTGCCAAGCCGGGTGAAGGCGGTCAGTTGCCGGGGCACAAGGTCTCCGAATACATCGGTTTCCTGCGTCACTCGGTGCCGGGCGTCGGGCTGATTTCGCCACCGCCGCACCACGACATCTACTCGATCGAGGACCTGGCGCAACTGATCCATGATCTGAAGAACGCCAACTCCAACGCCTCGATCAGCGTCAAACTGGTGTCCGAAGTGGGCGTCGGTACCGTTGCGGCGGGCGTTACCAAGGCCAAGGCCGATCATCTGGTGATCGCCGGACACGACGGCGGCACGGGCGCCAGCCCGTTGTCGTCGATCAAGCACGCCGGTTCGCCGTGGGAACTCGGCTTGGCCGAGACGCAGCAGACGCTGGTGCTGAACCGTCTGCGCGGCCGCGTGCGCGTGCAGGTTGACGGCCAGCTCAAGACCGGGCGTGATGTGCTGATCGGCGCCCTGCTCGGCGCCGACGAGTTCGGTTTCGCCACGGCGCCGCTCGTCGTCAGCGGTTGCATCATGATGCGCAAGTGCCACCTGAATACTTGCCCGGTCGGCGTGGCGACCCAGGATCCCGAGTTGCGTCGGCGCTTCACCGGCCAGCCGGAGCATGTCGTCAACTTCTTCTTCTTCATTGCCGAGGAAGTGCGCGAACTGATGGCGCAGATGGGTATCCGTAAGTTCGATGAGCTGATCGGCCGCGCGGACCTCCTCGACATGCGCAAGGGCGTCGAGCACTGGAAAGCCTGTGGGCTGGATTACAGCCGGATTTTCCGGACGCCTGTCAGGAAACCGGAAGAGCCCGTGCGTCACACTGAAACGCAGGATCACGGCTTGTCGAAAGCGCTCGACAACCAGCTGATCGAATTGGCCAAGCCCGCGCTGGAAAAAGGCAAGGCGGTACGCATCGAGTTGCCGATCCGCAACGTCAATCGTACGGTCGGGGCAATGCTGTCCAGCCGGGTTGTCGAGAAGTACGGCCATGCCGGCTTGCCGGACGACGCCATCCATGTCTCGCTGAACGGGACTGCCGGTCAGAGTTTCGGTGCCTTCCTTGCGCACGGCGTGACGCTGGATCTCGTTGGCGAGGGCAATGACTACGTCGGCAAGGGGTTGTCGGGCGGGCGCATCGTCGTTCGGCCGAACCCGGCGTTCCCGGGCGAGTCGAGCAAAAACATCATCGTCGGCAATACGGTGCTTTACGGTGCCATCGAAGGTGAGGCGTATTTCTCCGGTGTTGCCGGTGAGCGTTTTGCAGTCCGCAATTCGGGCGCAACGGTGGTCATCGAAGGTGTCGGCGATCACGGCTGCGAATACATGACCGGCGGAACGGTCGTGGTGCTGGGGATGACCGGGCGCAACTTCGCCGCGGGCATGTCCGGCGGCGTCGCCTATGTGCTTGACGAGGAAGGTACGTTCGAGTCGCGTTGCAACATGGCGCAAGTCGCCCTGGAGCCGGTCGAGGAAGAAATCGTCGCCCGCAAGGGCAGCGAGGCGGGAGATGACCTGGAAGCGCACGGCAAGGTCGATGTGCGTCACCTTGGCATGGCCGATGAGGTGCTGCTGAAGGGGCTGGTGGAGAAGCACGCGAAGTACACCGGCAGCCTGCAGGCCCGCCGCATTCTGGAGGACTGGCCGGCGTATCGCGCCCGCTTCGTCAAGGTCATGCCGCATGAGTATCGTCGCGCACTCACCGAGATGGCTGCGCAAAAGCAAGTGGAGGTCGCTTAACATGGGTAAGCCAACTGGATTTCTGGAGCGCCAGCGTTTGTCGGAGGCCTACGAGCCGGCTGAGGCGCGCCTGAAACATTATCGCGAGTTTGTCGCCACGCTCAATGACGAGCAGAGCCGGGTTCAGGGATCACGGTGCATGGACTGCGGCATTCCGTTCTGCAACAACGCCTGCCCGGTGAATAACATCATCCCGGACTGGAACGACCTGGTCTATCGCGGAAACTGGAAGGAGGCGCTGACGGTTCTGCACTCCACCAACAACTTCCCGGAGTTCACCGGACGGATCTGTCCGGCGCCGTGCGAGGCGGCATGTACGCTGAACATCAACGACGAGTCCGTCGGCATCAAGTCGATCGAGCATGCCATCGCCGACAAGGGGTGGCAGATGGGCTGGATCGTGCCGCAGCCCGCGAAACAGAAGACCGGGAAGAAAGTGGCTGTCGTCGGCGCCGGCCCGTCCGGGCTGGCCGCGGCGCAGCAACTGGCGCGTGCCGGACACGATGTGACCGTTTTCGAGAAGAACAGCCGTCCCGGTGGCCTGCTCGGTTATGGCATCCCCGACTTCAAGCTCGACAAGTCGCTGATCGAGCGTCGCGTCAAGCAGATGGAGGCGGAGGGCGTCGTCTTCCGCACCAAGGTGATCGTCGGCAGCAAGGATGTGCCGAAGGGGGTGACCAACGATGCCGTCGAGTTTGTCTCCGCCGAGGAGCTTCAGGACCAATTCGATGCGATCGTTCTTGCCGCAGGTTCCGAATCGCCACGCGATTTGCCCGTGCCGGGACGTGAGTTGAAGGGCGTGTATGCGGCGCTGGAATTCCTGATTCCGCAGAACAAGCAGGTCAGCGGCGGCAAGGCCAACCCGATCAACGCCAAGGGCAAGCACGTCATCGTCATCGGTGGCGGCGATACGGGGTCCGACTGCGTCGGAACGAGCTATCGCCATCGTGCTGCCTCGGTGACGCAGTTCGAGTTGATGCCACAGCCGCCGGAAACAGAGAACAAGGCGCTGACCTGGCCCTACTGGCCGTTGAAACTGCGCACCTCCTCGTCGCACCTCGAAGGCGAAACGAAGCGGCTGTTTTCCATCGCCACCAAGGAGTTCATCGGCGAGAAAGGCGTGCTCAAGGCGCTGAAGACCGTCGATCTGGAGTGGAAAGACGGGAAAATGACCGAAGTTCCGGGGAGCGAACGGACGTGCCCGGCGGATCTCGTCTTCCTGGCGATGGGCTTCGTCAGCCCGGTAGCCAGCCTTCTGGAAGCTTTTGGTGTCGAGAAGGACGCGCGGGGCAATGCGCGGGCGACGACGGATGGCAATGGCTGTTACGCCACCAGTGCCGCCAAGGTGTTCGCTGCCGGCGACGTACGCCGTGGCCAGTCGCTGGTCGTCTGGGCGATCCGCGAAGGCCGGCAATGCGCACGCGAGGTCGACGCCTTCCTGATGGGGTCAAGTTCCCTGCCGCGCTGATCGGATACTGACCGGTAATTCCCGGGGCGCATTGCTGCGATGCAGCGATGCGCCTTTCTTTTTGCTTTTTTGAATGTCATGGCATAGTTACGGCTGGTTTTTTGCCGTGCCTGCGGACCCGCTTGTGCGTCCGCCGGCCGCCTTTATCAGAGCTACTTCGCAAAGGTTCTTGGATGAATATCGTCGTTCTCGCTGCCGGACAGGGCAAGCGCATGCATTCCAATCTGCCCAAGGTGCTGCACCCGATTGCCGGGAAGGCCCTGGTGTCGCACGTCATCGATACGGCGCGCAGCCTGTCGCCGCGGCGGCTCTGCCTGGTGTACGGGCATGGTGGCGATGTCGTCCGCGCGGCGCTTGATGCGCCTGATCTGGCCTGGGCCCTGCAGGAGCCTCAACTCGGCACAGGGCATGCGGTCCAGCAGGCGCTCCCGTTCGTTGCCGATGGCGGCACGACCCTCGTCCTTTATGGCGATGTTCCGCTGATCCAGGTCGATACCCTGAAAAGGTTGCTGCAGGCGGCCGAAGGCGCGCTAGCCATCCTGACAGTCGAACTGGATGATCCGCAGGGTTATGGACGCATCGTGCGCGATGACGGCGGGCGCGTGGTGCGAATCGTCGAGCAGAAGGACGCCAGCAGCGAAGAACGCGCGATCCGTGAAATCAACACCGGGATCATGGCCATGCCGACGGAACGGCTGGGCGAGTGGCTGGCACGGTTGTCGAGCAACAATGCGCAGAACGAGTTTTATCTGACGGACATCGTCGGGATGGCCGTCGAAGAAGGTTTGCCGGTGCGCACGGCCAATCCGCAGCACGCCTGGGAAACGCTCGGGGTGAACAGCAAGGTGCAACTCGCCGAACTCGAACGGATTGCCCAGCGCTGCCAGGCCGAAAAACTGATGGAACAGGGTGTCCGCCTGGCCGATCCAGCGCGCTTCGATGTCCGGGGGAGTCTTGCATGCGGACGCGATGTGTTCATCGACGTCAATTGCGTTTTCGAGGGCGAGGTGCTGTTGGCGGATGCCGTGGAAATCGGCCCGAACTGTGTGCTCAAGAATGCCCGCATCGGCACGGGAGCGCGGATCGCCGCCTTCACCCACATCGAGGATGCGGTCGTCGGTGCCGATGGCATGATCGGCCCGTTTGCCCGCCTGCGGCCGGGGACCGAGCTGGCGGAGGATGTTCACGTCGGGAATTTCGTCGAGATCAAGAAGAGTTCGATTGCCGCGCATTCCAAGGCCAACCATCTGGCCTACATCGGTGATGCGACGATCGGCAGTCGGGTGAATGTGGGGGCAGGGACGATCACCTGCAACTACGACGGGGCCAACAAGCACCGCACCGTCATCGAGGACGACGCCTTCATCGGTTCGGATACACAGCTGGTCGCGCCGGTGACTGTCGGCCGCGGGGCGACCGTCGGCGCAGGAACGACGCTGACCAAGGATGCGCCGGCAGAAAGCCTGACGATTTCGCGCGCCAGGCAATCGTCGATTACCGGCTGGAAGCGGCCGGTGAAACAGAAGACGCCCGGCTGAGGAGTAGAATCTTGTCCGTTGTTCATCTCCCCTCCTTACTTGTCGCGGAATAGCTCATGTGTGGCATCGTTGCAGCGGTCGCAGACCGCAATATCGTTTCCGTCCTTCTCGAAGGGCTTCGCCGGCTTGAGTACCGGGGCTATGACTCGGCGGGGCTGGCTCTGGTCAACGAGACCGGCCTGCATCGTCTGCGCGCGGTGGGTCGCGTCGCCGAACTGGCGGCCCAGGCCGAGGAGTCTCTCGTTGCGGGCGAAACCGGCGTCGCCCACACGCGCTGGGCAACGCATGGTGCGCCGTGCGAACGCAATGCACATCCGCACATTTCGAAGGGGCTTGCGGTGGTGCATAACGGCATCATCGAAAACCATGAGGTGCTGCGTCAGCGGCTCAAGAATGAAGGCTACGTCTTCACCTCGGAAACCGATACGGAAGTCGTGGCGCACCTGATCGCTGCGGAACTGGAGAAGACGGCGGACTTTTTCACCGCGGTGCGTGCGGCCATCGCCCAGTTGCAGGGCGCGTATGCGATCGCTGTCCTGCGCGAAGCGGAGCCCGGGCGGGTGATCGTGGCGCGCGAGGGCTCGCCGCTGTTGCTCGGGGTCTCCGCGAACGGGAACTATGCCGCCTCCGACGCCTCGGCGCTGCTGCAGGTGACCCGGCGCATCGTCTACCTGGAAAACGGCGATTGCGCCGAACTGACGCGGACAGGCTATCGCATCACGCGGGTGGACGGTTCTCCCGTTGTGCGTCCCGAAGTGGAGTCGTCCCTCTCGGCCGACGCGGTGGAACTGGGCCAATACCGCCATTACATGCAGAAGGAAATCTTCGAGCAGCCGGTGGCTTTGTCCAACACCCTGGAAATGTTGAGTACGGCGCGCAGCATCCAACCCGGGCTGTTCGGTGCCGACTGCGAGGCGGTGCTGCGGGATGTCCGCCAGGTGCTGATCATCGCCTGCGGCACCAGCTATCACGCCGGCATGGTGGCGCGTTACTGGATCGAAGCGTTGGCCGGCATCCCGTGCAACGTCGAAGTGGCCAGCGAGTACCGCTACCGTGAATCGGTGGCCGATCCGCAGACGCTGGTGGTCACGCTCTCGCAGTCGGGCGAAACGGCCGACACGCTGGCCGCGCTGCAACATGCGAAGTCGCTGGGCATGAAGCACACGCTGTGCATTTGCAATGTTCCCGAATCGTCATTGGTGCGCGAGAACGCCCTGCGCTTCATTACGCGCGCGGGCCCCGAGATTGGCGTGGCGTCTACGAAGGCGTTCACCACGCAACTGGCCGCGTTGTATTTACTGACCTTGATCATCGCCAAGTTGCGCGGACGTTTGAGTGAGGAAACAGAAGCGGCCGAATTGCAGCATCTGCGTCATCTGCCGATCTCTGTTGCTCGTGTTCTGGAACTGGAGCCGCAGATTCGCGTCTGGGCCGAGCGTTTTGCAGGAAAGCAGGACGCCCTCTTCCTCGGGCGCGGACGGCACTATCCGATTGCCCTCGAAGGGGCGCTGAAGCTCAAGGAAATCACCTACATCCATGCCGAGGCCTATCCTGCCGGCGAGTTGAAGCACGGGCCGCTGGCACTCGTCGACAAGGACATGCCGGTGATCGCCGTGGCACCGAACGACGTCCTGCTGGAGAAACTCAAGTCGAATCTGCAGGAAGTGCGGGCGAGGGGCGGGGAGTTGTATGTGTTTGCCGATTCGGACAGCGAGATCTCGATGTCCGAAGGGATGCATCTCCTCCGCCTGCCGGAGCACTATGGCCAATTGTCGGCGCTGTTGCACGTTGTCCCCTTGCAGTTGCTTGCCTATCACGTCGCGCTGGTGCGCGGAACGGATGTCGACAAGCCCCGCAACCTGGCGAAATCGGTTACGGTAGAGTGATTTCCCGGGCTTTCGCCCGGGGATGAATGTCGGGGCCGCAAGCCCGCCTCGTGTCGTGCTGGCGGCGTGCCGCTCGCTATGGGGTGCATGCGAATGAGTCAAGTCGTTTCCATGCTGGTGGATTTCGTCAAGAATCACTGGGAGATTCTGGATCTCCTGCTGGTCGTGCTCGGCCTCGTCTTCTACGTGGCGGCATCCCACAGCCCCAGTCAGCGGCGTCATCCTTCGGCGGCGATTGCCTGGGTGATGGGCATCCTTCTGGTGCCTTACCTCGCGTTGCCGCTTTATCTGGCTTTTGGCAACCGCAAGGTCGCGGTGGCGCGGACGTATCGCAGCGGCGCGGAGCCATCGGTCAGCGCCGCCGTTGCTTACCCGACCATGGCCCGTTCGCTGCAATTGGGCGTGGCGATGGGGTTGCCGGAGCCGGTCTCCTATGACGATTTGACGATCCATCAGGACGGTCGGCAGGCGTTGCAGGCATTACGCCAGCTTATCAAAGGGGCTTCGCACACTCTTGAAGTCTCGACTTTTCTTCTCGGTCGCGACGTTCTCGGCGACGAAATCGCGGCGTGTCTGGCCGAACGCGCGCGGGCCGGGGTGAGGGTCCGTCTGCTGATCGACGGGATTGGCATCTATCTCGGCGGCTATCCCGATTTCAGGGGCCTTCAGGCCGCCGGCGTCGAGGTTCTGCGCTTCGTCCCGCCGTTCAACTCGCCGAAGCGCGGGCGTACCAACCTGCGCAACCACCGGAAGATGGTGATCGCTGACGGAAAGAGCCTCTGGTGCGGTGGGCGCAATCTGGCTGCGGAATATTTCGAGGGCGATCCCCGCCTGTTTGTTCGACGCTCGCCATGGATCGATCTGAGCTTCGACCTGAAAGGGGAGCTGGTGGCCCAGTCACTGGCACAGTTTGAACTGGATTGGGCCTTCGCCAACGATGTCAACATGCCGGAACGTTTTGTCCGCTCCGAGGTAACGGGGTCGGCGGGAGCCGTTCCCGCGCTGGCCCAGCTGGTGGATAGCGGCCCGGATCGCCCGGACGATACGATTTTCACCTTGCTGGTGTCGGCCTGCTTCACCTCGCAGCGGCGCATCCTCGCCGTGACTCCGTACTTCGTGCCGGAACCGTCGCTATTGACCGCGCTGATGCTCGCTGCGCGACGGGGAATCAGTGTCGATCTGGTTTTGCCCGAACGATCCAACCATCGCCTGGCCGACTTTGCCCGCCATCGTGCCCTGCGTGATCTGATGGAGGCCGGGGCGCGTGTCTGGCTGCACCCGCGCATGGTGCATGCCAAGGCCGTCCTGGTGGACGACGAACTGGCATTGGTCGGCTCGGCCAACCTCGACGGGCGCAGCCTGTTCCTCAACTATGAAATGATGGTCGCGTTCTACGACCGGCCGGCTGTGCTTGCATTCGCCGAATGGGTCGAAGCACGGCAGCAGGAGTGCTTGCTCTACCCCTATCGCCGCCCGGGCATTCTGCGTGAGTTGGCGGAAGGCCTGCTGCTCTGGCTGGCCTTCCAGCTCTGAGGGCGATTACAGCGGCTTTTCGAGTTGGTCCAGCTTGCGTTCGATCTGGGACAGCGGCACGGCGCCGGGAACCCGCGTGCCATCGGTGAAGAACAGCGTCGGCGTGCCTGAGATGGCGAGCTTCTGTCCCAGTTCGACGACCTTGGCGATTGCCTTGGTGTCGCAGTCGCCTTTGCCGGAAGGCGCCTTGCCGCTCACCATCCAGTCGTTCCAGGCTTTGACCTTGTCCGTCGAGCACCAGATTTTCTTCGATTTGTCGAGGGAATCCTGGGACAGGATGGGAAGCAGGAAGGTGTAGATCGTCACGTTGTCGAGTTTGACCATTTCCTTCGCCAGCCGTTTGCAGTAGCCGCAGTTGGGATCTTCGAAACTGGCGAAGACGCGCTTGCCGTTGCCGCGCACCTGCTTGACCGCAAGTTCGATCGGCAAGTCCGAAAAGTTGATGGCGGAGAGCTTCTGCATGCGCTCCGCGGTCACGTTCTTCATCGTCTGGCCGTCGATCAGCGTACCGGCGAGAATCGCCGTAATCGCTTCGTCGGTATAGAAAATCTGGCCGTCTGCATAGACCTCGTAGAGGTTGAGGTAGGGGCTTTTGGTGACGCTCTTGACCTTGCCGCCGAGCTTGGCCTCGATGGCCTTCTGGACGCTGGCTTCGTCAGCGTTCGCCGTAAAGCTGAGCAGCAGCGCTGCGGCAAACGAAAACAGGAATTTCAGCATGGTAACTTCTCCGGTGTTGGGGGGAACGATTACAAGGCGCCGATGGCGTAACGCACCAGCAGATTCTTGGCCATGGGCAGCTTGTCGGTCAGTGCGAGTCCGAGGTTGCGCAACGGCGCCACGCCCGGCAGTGTCTCATGAAACAGGCGATGCAACGCATGGGTCGCCGTTTGCATCAGGACCGTCTCTTCGCGCCGGGCGCGCTGGTAGCGCTGCAGGAAACGCTCAGCGCCGATGTCCTGCCATTCGGGGGCGGCCGACAGCAATCCGGCCAAAGCACTGGCGTCCTGGAAGCCAAGGTTGATGCCATGCCCCGACAATGGATGGATGCCATGCGCTGCGTCACCGATCAGCGCGACGCGCGGCGCGACGGTTCTGGCGACACGCAACAGCCGCAACGGGAAGGCTGCCGGGGCGGTGATCAATGTGAGAGCGCCCAGTTCATGTTGGCCGGCGGCCGCGACCTTGTCGGCGAAGGCTTCCGGAGCCAGCCCTGTCAACTCTGCGGCGTGCACGTCCGGTGTCGACCAGACGATCGAGATGCGTTCGCCGGGAAGCGGCAGCCAGGCGAGCACGCCATCCTGGCGGAACCACTGACGGGCAATGTTGCGGTGAGGTTTCTCACAGGCGAAATTGGCCACGACCCCCATTTCATCGTAGGGCGTTTCTTGGGCGGGCAAGCCTGCCGCGTCGCGTACCCAGGAGTTGCGCCCGTCGGCCCCGATCACAAGTCTGGCGGTCAGCGCATGTCCGTCGGCCAGGGTCAGCGCTGCGGCGCTTTCTCCGATCGTCAGCGATTGTGGCGTCGCGTCGAAGAGCAGGCTGACATTCTTTTGCCGTTTTACGTTTTCCCAGAGCTCGCACGCCATCAACGATGACTCAAGAATCCAGCCGAGCTCATCGATACCGGACTCGTAGGCGCTGAAGTCGAGCTGCGCCGCGCGATCGCCGAAGATACGCATGGCGTGGATAGGACAGATGCGCGCAGCGTCGAGGTGCTTCCAGACGCCGATCCGGTCGAGGAAGGTCGCATTGGCCGGGGTGACGGCATAGATGCGCGCATCCCAGCCCGCGGGGCGGGAAGGGGGCGAGGCGCTTTCAACCAGGGCGATTTTCAGGTGGCTGTCGCGCAATGCGCAGGCCAGTGATAGCCCGGCGAGGCCGCCGCCGACAATGATGAGATCGAACTGCATCCGGAATCAATTCAGAGAAACGGCGATTGTAGTGGCTTTTACAAGCCTGTGCAGGCGTGCTAGAAAGCCTGCCCATGAATGAGCGAAAGACTCTCTCCTTCCTTCCCGTGGCGATATGTTCCGTCCACGATTCGCCGATCGACGCGCTGGCGGCCATGCACGTGCCTTACGACGAGGCGATGGATCTCGTGGCGGCCTGGTGGCGGAACGATCAGTCGACGTGCATCGTCGCTGTCGTCGATGGCGGCCGCGCTGTCGCGGCGGTGCGACTGCTCGACGGCCGCTGGGCGGCGGGGAATGCCTTTCCCGGGGATCTCTGTACGACGGAGCAGGAGGCCTTGCGGCGGCTGGGCAAGCGCCTCAAGCGTGGACGCCGCGGTACGGTTGGCGTGATCGATATAAAAATGCCGGCTCACTCGTGAGCCGGCATTGCGTTCGAAGCGGTTGAAGCAGTCGGATCGGCTAATCAGCCCAGCGTGCCGACGTTGTTCAGGTCTTCGAAAGCCTGCTTCAGACGAGCCTTGAAGGATTCTTCGCCCTTGCGCAGCCAGACGCGCGGGTCGTAGTACTTCTTGTTCGGCTTGTCGTCGCCTTCGGGGTTGCCGATCTGGCCTTGCAGGTAGCCTTCGTTCTTCTGGTAGAAGCCACGAATGCCGTCCCAGAATGCCCACTGGGTGTCGGTATCGATGTTCATCTTGATCACGCCGTAGGAGATCGCTTCGCGGATTTCCTCAAGCGTCGAGCCCGAACCGCCGTGGAAAACGAAGTCGATCGGCTGCGCCTTGGTGCCGAATTTCTTCTCGATGTATTCCTGCGAATTCTTCAGGATGACCGGCTGCAGCTTGACGTTGCCGGGCTTGTAAACACCGTGCACGTTGCCGAACGAGGCGGCGATGGTGAAGCGGTTGCTGACCTGCGAAAGCTTCTCGTAGGCGTAGGCCACGTCTTCCGGCTGGGTGTACAGCTTGGAGCTGTCGACGCCGCTGTTATCCACGCCGTCTTCCTCGCCGCCGGTGACGCCGAGTTCGATTTCCAGGGTCATGCCGATCTTGCTCATGCGCTCGAGGTAGCGTTGGCAGATCTCGATGTTCTCTTCCAGCGACTCTTCCGAGAGGTCGAGCATGTGCGAGCTGAACAGCGGCTTGCCATTGGCCTTGTAGAACTTCTCGCCGGCGTCGAGCAGCCCGTCGATCCAGGGCAGCAGCTTCTTGGCGGCGTGGTCGGTGTGCATGACGACGCTGGCGCCGTACATTTCGGCCAGCGCGTGGACGTGCTGGGCGCCGGAGATCGCACCGGCGATACAGGCGCGCTGCGCGTCATTGTTCAGTGCCTTGCCGGCGTAGAACTGGGCGCCTCCGTTGGAGAACTGGATGATGGCCGGCGACTTGATCTCGGCGGCGGTTTCCATCACGGCGTTGACCGTGCTGGTATTGATGACGTTGACCGCCGGCAGGGCGAACTTGTTGGCCTTGGCGAAAGCAAAAAGGGCTTGCAAATCGTCGCCGGCAACTACACCCGGCTTCACTTGGGGGGCATTCATGGCTTCATTTCCAATCGCAGTTGAACAAGCCTGCAATCGTACTGCCGAATGCCTTGCCGGGTCAATTTGTAACTTGCATTAGACATTTGTAAGCAGATGATTTGTCGATGGAATCGCCGGATTTTTACATGCTTTGCTGTCTGCGTCCTGTCGATGCAGTGGCGCTCGGTATAATCTCGCCTGCCTCTCCGAGACTCCACTCCATGTCCGACCTTCTCGCCAATCTGAATCCCGAACAACTCGCCGCCGTGACCTTGCCGCCGCAGCATGCCCTGATCCTCGCAGGCGCCGGTAGTGGCAAGACGCGAGTGCTGACCACGCGCATCGCCTGGCTGATTTCGACCGGGCAGGTCGGGCCCCACGGCATCCTCGCCGTAACGTTCACCAACAAGGCAGCGAAGGAAATGCTCGCGCGCCTTTCGGCGATGCTGCCGATCAATACCCGGGGCATGTGGATCGGCACGTTCCACGGCTTGTGCAACCGCCTGCTGCGGGCGCATCACCGCGAAGCCGGCTTGCCGGCGCTGTTCCAGATCCTCGATTCGGCCGACCAGTTGTCGGCGATCAAGCGGCTGATGAAGAATCTCAACATCGACGAGGAAAAATTCCCGCCGCGCGAACTGGCGCATTTCATCAACGCGCACAAGGAGCAGGGCGTTCGCGCCGCGCAGGCCGAGGTGTATGACGATTACACCCGCCGCCGCGTCGAACTCTATGCCGAGTACGACGCCCAGTGTCAGCGCGAAGGTGTCGTCGATTTCGCCGAACTGTTGCTGCGTACCTACGAATTGCTGGTGCGCAACGAGCCTTTGCGCCAACACTACCAGGAGCGCTTCCGGCACATCCTCGTCGATGAATTCCAGGACACCAACCGCCTGCAGTACGCCTGGCTGAAGCTGTTGGCCGGTTACGAGGGCGGCGCGCCGCGGGCCGATGGCGCCTGTCTTTTTGCCGTGGGCGACGACGACCAGTCGATCTACGCCTTCCGTGGCGCGGAGGTCGGCAACATGCGTGACCTGGAGCGCGAGTTCGCCGTGAAGAACGTCATCCGGCTGGAGCAGAACTACCGCTCGCACGGCAACATCCTCGATGCCGCCAACGCGCTGATCAAGAACAACCGGGGGCGCCTCGGCAAGAACCTGTGGACCGACGCCGGCGCCGGCGAACCGATACGGGTGTTCGAAGGATTCTCCGACCTCGACGAAGCACGCTTCGTCGTCGACGAGGTGCGTGAACTCGTGCGCGACGGCGTGTCGCGCACCCAGATTGCGCTGCTCTACCGTTCGAACGCCCAGTCGCGCGTACTCGAACACCAGCTATTCACGGCCAACGTGCCGTACCGCGTCTATGGCGGGCTGCGCTTCTTCGACCGACAGGAGGTCAAGCACGCGCTGGCCTATCTGCGTCTGCTGGCCAACCCGGATGACGACACGGCGTTCTCCCGCGTCGTCAATTTCCCGACGCGCGGCATCGGCAGCCGCAGCATCGAAGCCTTGCAGGAGGCGGCTCACCGCGCCAATTCAAGCCTGTACAACGCCGCCGCCAGCCTTTCCGGCAAGGCCGGCGCGGCGGTCGGCAATTTCATCCGGCTGATCGAGGCCTTACGCAGTGAAACCGAAAACCTGCCGCTCCCGGAGATCATCGAGCATCTGATCGAGAAAAGCGGCCTGCGCCAGCATTACCTTGCCGAGAAGGAGGGGCGTGAGCGCCTCGAGAACCTCGATGAACTGATCAACGCCGCGACCAGTTTCGTCCAGGAAGAGGGTGAGGCGTCAGCGGAATTGTCGACCAGCCCGGTCGCCTCGTTCCTCGCACACGCTTCCTTGGAGGCGGGCGAGCATCAGGCCGGCGAAGGGCAGGACGCCGTGCAGCTGATGACCGTGCATGCCGCCAAGGGGCTCGAGTTCGACGTTGTCTTCATCACCGGTCTGGAACACGGCCTGTTCCCGCACGAAAACGCTGCACAGGAACGCGATGGACTCGAAGAAGAACGGCGGCTGATGTACGTGGCGGTGACGCGGGCGAGGAAGCGCCTCTACCTGACACATGCCCAGACCCGCATGCTGCACGGGCAAACGCGTTATTGCGTGCCCTCGGCGTTTCTGGAGGAACTGCCGGAAGAGCTGCTGCGCAAGGTCGGGCATACCCCGGCCTATGTCACGCAGCCTTCGCCGCGGAGGAGGGAGTCAGGTGATGCTGGTGGGCTTCGTCAACAGAGCGAAGCCGGCGGTTTTCGTGTCGGCCAGAACGTCCAGCACGCCAAGTTCGGCCTCGGCGTCATCGTCGCCGCCGAGGGGCGAGGGGGTGATGCGCGTGTGCAGGTCAACTTCGGTGCGCAGGGCATGAAATGGCTGGCGCTGGAGTATGCGAAGCTGACGCCAGCTTGACTCCAGGAACGTGCGGATTTGTTGAAGATTCGTCATTTCGGCGCGGAATCCAGGTTTTCGGAGCGCAAGCTGGATCACTATCTGCGTCGCACGGCAATCGCTTACACATTCATCATGTAGATGGTTTTCCTACGGCCGCTTTCGTGCGTTGGCGAAGGCCAAGGAGTTCGGCGCGGTAGAGCGGTTTTCGGGAAGCACGGTTGCGGCGCTGGCGAAGGCTGCTCTTGGGATAGGCAGTATCGAGGCGAAGCATGGCCAAGGTGATTTTTCGTAGTAACGAGAGGTTGCGTGCGGCCTCGTCCTTACGCACCCGGCAGGCATCTTCCCGGAAGGTCACGTCGAGGACCCAGTGCATCGACTCGATCCCCCAGTGCGTCCGGACCGCCCGGCTGAAGTCATCGACAGT
>NZ_JCANUT010000015.1:0-70946 GCF_059569095.1 Propionivibrio pelophilus DSM 12018
AAAGACGCCGGCAAGAAGAAGGTCTTCCTGATCCTCGACAACTTGCGTGTCCATCACAGCAAGCCGGTGAAAAAATGGGTGACCGAACACGCCGAGCAGATCGAACTGTTTTACCTGCCGAGCTACAGCCCGGAATTAAACCCCGAGGAACGATTGAATGCCGATCTCAAACAGGCGATGGGGTCAAAAGTCCCAGCCCGTACCAAAGCCAAACTCCGCTCCGCCGCGACCCAGCACATGACCGAACTTGAGCGTTCGCCTGAACGCATCAAGGCCTTCTTTCAGGACAAACAGGTTCGCTATGCCGCGTAAAAACTTATTCGGGCCTGATCAATAGTTACATCGTTACATGCCGAGCGACTTCAGGAGCTCGTCGTTGTCGTCATTGCTTTGCACGTCCGGCCGTTCGCCGGTCACGGCGCCGCCGTTGGCGGCCTGCGCGATCAGTGCGTCGGGGTCGGGAGCCTCGTTCGGCTCGAAGTCGTACAGCTTGATGAACTCGGTGCGGTCGATCGCCAGTTCGAGGTAGAAGATGTTGCCGCCGCCGGTGTAGAAGGTGACCCGCCGCGCTTCGGCCTGGTCGAGGTTGGCGTCGACGCTGAGCATCACCTGCTTGTTGATCGCCAGCATCTTCGGCTGGTTCTGGGTGATGTGCGTCTGCAGTTCGCGCCCGACCTTGCCGGTGAAGTCGCCGACGATCTGGTTCATCAGCTCGCCCATGACGTTGGCCACCTCGTCGGAGGTGAAGGAACTGGCCAGACTGTCCTCCGGAATGCCCATGTTGCGCATGTAGCTGGTGTACAACTCCATCGCCGCCTGCGCCGACAAATTGATGATCACCAGCCCGGAGAAGCCGCCGTCGAAGAGCACGAAGCAGCCGATGTCCGGCTTCAGGCAGGTCTTGCTGATCCGTTGCACCATCGCCGAATAGCGGATCTGGCTGTGCGTGGCCAGGGTGAGAACCTTGGTGACCGAATCGCACAGGCTGACGAGCACATCCTCGGTGCCGAACACGACGGTTTTTTCTATTGGGCTCATGGTGTTATCGCTTGTTGTTGGGGAATCGAATTATCTATAGCACAGGTGATCTGGAAAAGGTTGGGGCGTGCGTGGGGAAATAGATGAAATCGAGGTTGTTTTTCTCCACGATCCTGCCTTTGCCCGACCATGAATGAGTGAGGGCGTAGCGCTCTATGAGTGGAGTACTCGTTTTGGGAAAGATGTCCAGACGGACTACGCTATGATTCGTCTGCTCGCTACCGTCGTCTGACGAGGCGGTCATCCCCATTTTTCCACCCGATTATTCCTGATGCCATGAAAGATTGCGGCCACATTCATCGTGATGCGGACAAGCGTATGCGGACGGGAGGCGCTGACGAGGTGATCGTCCTCAGCTTCGATGTTGACGATATGAGTGGCGAGGAAATCGGCCTTGCCGCGGATCGTTTACGCGCGCTCCAAGGCGTGCTGGATCTCAGTATCGGGAACCGGCAGGGCAAGAAAGGGCGTCCGGTCATCGATTTTCGTTTGTTGATTGCGCCCGAGGCGCTTGAGGTGGTGAGTCGCGCATGTTTTGTCGAGACATCGACGATCGGTATGCGCTGGCATCGTGAGCAACGTTACTGCCTGGAACGCAGTCATGAGTCTCTCTTGTTTGAGGGGCGCACTTTGCGCCGCAAGCGGGTTGTGCGCCCTGATGGATCGTTCTCCTGCAAGGTCGAAAGCGATGATCTGGATGATTGTGAAGGTTTGTCGGAAAGACGCAGGCTGAAGGTTCTCGGGGAACAGCCGGACGATAAGTAGCAACTCGTTTCGACGAGGCAAAACTGTTAGGATTGCCCTCTTGTCTTGCCAGGTACGGTTTCTGCAGGAAAAGCTGCAGATCATTCTTTGACGATCATGACCGCCCAAATCTGCTTGGTTGCGCCCTACAAGGCGCTTTCCGAAATCGCTCAGGCGACCCGGAGTCTCGTCAGTGGCGATTTTGATATCGAAACCGCCAATCTTGAGGATGCCCTGACGCTTCTGCCCAAGCTCGAGGAGAAGGGGTATCAGGTGTTGGTTAGCCGGGGCAAGACGGCGCAATTGATCCGCAGACATACGCGCATTCCCGTCGTCGATATCAAGATAAACGCTTACGACATCCTCGGCGTACTGGCCGATTTGGTTGGAAAAAACCGTCGCGTCGGAATAGTCGGCTATGCCGACATAATGCGTGACTGTACGCGGGTTGCCGATACGCTGAAGATTCCCTCGCACTCGATCCTTTTCGAGCAGACGGATGTCGATCAGTACGAAAAATTGCAGAGCATGGTGAGCGAACGGCTTGCGCGAGAGCCAATCGACGTCATGATCGGCGATACCATTCCGCAAAGCCGCTTTGCCCCCTTGTGCGCTGAGTTTCGCCTGGTTACGTCGGGGACGGAGAGCGTCAGGGATGCGCTGGAAAATGCCATAACGCTGCTCAACGCGATGCGGCTGGAGCGGGCCAACCGCGACCATTTGTCGACCGTGCTGGACATGTTCGAGAAGGCGGTGTTTTCGCTTGATCACTCGGGTTTGATCACGCATGCCAATCAGGCGGCCACCACGCTCTTCAAGATGAGCAGGGCCGAAATGATCGGTTTGCCGATCGAGGCGATCGATCCGGCCCTGGTCATCGCGCACGACACGATCGCCGACCGGATCTGGGAAGTCGGGCAGGTGGTGGAGACAAGTCAGGGCAACATGGTCTGCTATCTGTACCCGATTAACCGCGAAGGCGATTGCACGAGCATCGTTTTCGCGCTTGAGCAGGTTGAGCGGATTTATACGCTTGAACAGAAAGTCCGCCATCAGGAGCAGCGCAAGAGCCGGTTTACGGCGCGCCATACCCTCGACGAATACGTCACGCACGAGCCGGAGATGCAGGGGCGACTGGCACTACTGCATAAATATGCGCAGACCGATGCCACGATCCTGATCACGGGTGAAAGCGGAACCGGCAAGGAACTGCTCGCGCAGGGTATTCACAACGCGAACCATCGAGCACACGGGCCTTTCGTCGCCGTCAACTGCGGTGCACTGCCGCCCAGTCTTCTGGAAAGTGAATTGTTCGGCTATGTCGAGGGGGCCTTTACTGGCGCATTGCGCAAGGGAAAAAAGGGGTTGTTCGAGTTGGCGCACCAGGGGACATTGTTCCTTGACGAGATTGGCGAGCTAGACAAACTTTTGCAGACAAGGCTGTTGCGAGTCATTCAAGAGCGAGAACTCATGCGACTCGGTTCCGAGAGTTCGATCCCTGTGGATATTCGAATCGTTGCCGCATCAAATCGCAACCTTGAAGACATGGTGAGCTCGGGAGCGTTTCGCGAGGATCTTTATTACCGCCTGAACGTGCTCCAGATCGATATGCTGCCGCTACGCCGGCGCCGCAACGACATTATCCCCAGCGCTTTGAAATTGCTGCGCAGCTATGCGCGCGTCCATAACAAGATCGCCATCGATCTCGACGCTGATTTACGCCGTCTGTTGCTAGATTACGATTGGCCAGGGAACTTCCGCCAACTCGGCAACGTAATGGAGCGCTTGGCAATCATCGCGACAACCCCGGTCGTCCGCCTTGACCATGCCGTTCCGGTTCTGGCCGACCTTTTTTCACCGCGTAGCGAGAAGACTGCCAATTGCCGCAACTGCCAATTGACGACCGGGAGCATGGACGACATCCGCCTGAAAGTGGTCACCAAGATTCTGGTCGAGGAAGGCCAGTCGAAGACTCACGCGGCGAAGCGGCTAGGCGTCGACCGCACGACCTTGAACCGTTGGCTGAAGCAACAGTAAAGGTTCGCGGTCGATAGCGCCGTTCGGAACCGTCGTTGGAGCATCCTTACAAAACGGCAGACAGGACGAGGCCACTGCCAACGATGGCGACGAATTGGCCGAGACGCAGAGCGAGCATTGGGCGACTCTTCAGTACGAAGTGGGCGAAGCCCATGCCAAGACCATGCAGCACGGCCGAGCCGAGGACGATGCCGGCCATGATCGTCGAGCCTTGTTCCAGTTCGCCGCCGTGCGCCATGCCGTGGAACAGGGCGAACCCGCCGATGACGGCCAGTGCCGCAGAAAGACCGAGCCGGAACGGTAGTGTGAGCATTACGCCGAGCACCAGTACGGAGGCGGCGACGAGCGGTTCCAGTTGCGGCACGATGAGGCCATGCTGGCCGAGTGCGGCACCGGCGGCGAGCAGCATGACGAACGTGGCCGGCGCCAGCCAGACGTGGCGTGCATGCAGCACACTCCAGACGCCGACGAGCAGCATTGCCAGCAGGTGGTCGAGGCCGAGGAAGGGGTGGGTGAATCCGTCAACGAAACCTTGTTCGCCATGACCGGTGTGGGCGAAGGCGGCGAGAGGGAGCGTCGCGAGCAGAAGGATGGCGATACGTTTTGTCATGAGTGGCTCCTTGGAATTTGTTGATCAATGAGGGGTGTGCGGCGAATAAAATTACTGAGGGTTGGATCCATCGTTTGATGAAGCTATCCAGGCTGGATAGATGGCCGGCAGCCGATCATTCGCAAGGCGGCACACGCGGCACCGAATCCGTTGTCGATATTGACACTGACCAGGCCTTGGGCGCACGAAGCCAGCGCACTGGTCAAGGCGGCTTGCCCGCGTTCGGCAACTCCGTAACCGATCGACGTCGGGACGGCGATGACCGGGGCGTCGACGAGTCCCGACAGGACGCTGAACAAGGCGCCTTCCATCCCGGCGATGGCGATCACGACGGAAAAGGTACGAATCTCCGGCAATCGCTTCATCAATCGCCAGAGTCCGGCTACGCCGACATCACTCACGATTGGTGCTGCGTAGCCATGGAACGCCAATGTGCGTTGCGCTTCGCGCGCGACCGGTAGATCCGATGTGCCGGCGCACACGATGCCTGGCCCGCGTATGTTCGGTTTTTCACCCAGACAGTGAAAGGCGGTGCGCGATGCGGCATCGTGATCGAGTTTTTCGCGCAATGCCTCGGGGAGCGAAAAATGTTTTTCCACACCAATCCGGGTCAGGAGAAGGGGCATTTCCCCGGCAGCAGTCAGAATCGCTGCTATTTGCTCTGGCGTCTTGTTTTCGCAGAAAACCGCTTCCGCTATTCCGGTTCTCGCCTCCCTCTCCCAGTCCATTTCGAACTCGCTCATGCTGCGATTCGCAGAAAGGCGGCGCCGCGCCGGTAGGGTCGAACTCCGGCGAAACTCCTGCATTTCTCATCGCACAAGGTCTGGAGCAGTTGTTCGACACGGCTCTGGTCATTACCCGTTGGCAATCTTTCGCATTCGACAAAGACTCCTTTTGCGGTAATCCGGCAACGTATCGCTCCGGCGTCGGGCAAGAGATCGTTCAGTGCTGCTTCGGCCGTTTCGATGAAGCGCAAGGCACTTCCGTCAACGCGGATGCCCGTCTCAATACGGCTGGCGAGGCAAGGTTGAGCCGGCAAGGCCGCGAGATCGCGCAGACCAAAGAGCCTCGCGATTTCATAAATGTCGGACTTGTACAGTCCAGACTCCACGAAGGGGTGCAGTACTTCATGACGGGCCGCCGCCTCCAGTCCGGGGCGGTAATCGCTGAGGTCGTCGACGTTGGTGCCGGACGCGATGCGCAGTCCGGTAAGGGTCTGAATGCGCAGGTACAGTCGAGATTTGCAATAGAAACAGCGGTCTACGGGGTTTTCCCGGTAGTTCGGGTCGTCCAGTTCATGGGCGTCGACGAGTGACAGGTTCCAGCCGTGGTGCGCGGCGTGCGCCTGAACGCGTTCCGTTGCGCTCCGGGGGACGGCTGGCGATACGGCATGAACTGCGGTCATGGCGGTTCGTGAATGGGTGTGGGCAACATGCGCGAGAACCATGCTGTCTAGCCCGCCGCTGACGGCGATAGCGAGATCGTCATGTGTGTCAAGTACGGCTACCAGACGAGCCAGCTTTTCCTGAATGGCAATCATGTGTGTTCCTTGGCCTGCTTTTTCTCGTGTCGATGATTGTGTTTGGCGGGAACTTGGCTGTGTGCGCTGGTGACCCCGACCGATGGCGCCTTGATTTCCACCCGGGACGAAGAAAAAACGAGCGCACGCAGAATGTTCGGCATGCCCGCCAGTTCGCGTGTGCCAGCGCCGGTTCCGGCGGCGCATAGCGTCCCGTGCGCCGCTGCGACCTGGTTCGTCTTTGCTACGTGCGCAAGAATGGCGGCTCCGGTTGGGGTGACGCGTTCTCCTCCGATGCCGTCGTCCCGCCAGCGAAAGCCGCGCAGTATTTCCACGGTGGCCGGCGTTGGAACAGGGAGCAGTCCATGGCGTGTGCGTATCAGGCCGTTGCCGCGTGGCAGTTCCGATACGCTCCATGAACAATGTTCCAATGCGGCAGAAATACTGCCGGCCGCCACTACGTCCATCAGCGAATCCCAGTCGGCGATTTCGTGGAAATGGACCTCTTCGACAGGAACCCGGTGTGTCCGGCTTTCGGCCTCGGCGAGCCGTCGCAAGATGGCGAGAGCGTGCTCTTCCGTGCCGGGTTGTAACTTGGAACGTGCGATGCACGAAGCAATCTCGGGATAGAAGACCGCGTGGTCGTGTCTGTGTCCGGCGAGATTTTCTTCTTCGTGATGATCTTCGTGGGCTTCCTTCAAGGTGAAGCGGCATACGGCAATGCCGCTGCTCAAACCTTCGCTGAGTGTCGGTTGGCCGCAGTGGGGAGGAAGGGCTGCGGCCAGGTCGGCAAAAACGCGTTGGCGCAGATCGGGCAGCGCGTCGAGCACGGCGGCGACAAACATGTCGCCGGCAAGTCCGCCGACAGCATCGAGGTGGATATGGCTGTACTCAGTCACGATGCGCACACACCGGAATAACATAGGGCCCTTCGGGAATGATGGCTACCTCGGGGTCGTTATGCCGCAGCACGCTTTCGGCGATGGCTTGTTCGACGGAGCTAACCATTTCCACGCCCGTAATGCGTCGTTCTTCGTCGCTCAGTCCTGTTGTGTACAACTGTACATTGCTGATGCGCATCGGCTTGAGTTGCATTTCCGTCTGCCATTCGTCGATTTCGGCGAAGGTCTTTGCTTTCAGGGTGGCCAGGAAGCGTTCCGGCCCGAGGTCAACCATCTTGCTCTGCGCTTCGCGGAATTCGCTTGATCCAAAACCTTCCGAGCATTCCGAAGCGATGATCAGGGTGCCGCCGGGTTCCAGGATGTCCATCGGCGTGACCATCCCTTTGATGGTCTGGTAATACGTCTTGTCGAGAGGGTAACCGGCCGATGAGGTTACAACCGTCTTGAAACGTCGCGGTACCTTGATGATCGTCGCGTCAGAGATGAATTCGACAGCCGCGAGATGGCTGGCGATAACCTCGCCGAAGTTTACGTAAACAAGATCGCGGTCTTCATCCAGTACGGTGTTGATGGCGTACACTTCGCCAACTTTGCGCACGATTTCCAGCTGCTCTTCGTGCAACGGGTTTTTCGCCAGGTTGCACTGAACGGCCAGAGGGTCCTCCATGAAACGTGCAGAATGAAATGTGCGGATTGTTTCGTGATGTGCAACTCCCGGAGCGATGACCTTGCGTCCGCCCGACCAGCCTGCCATGAAATGGGGTTCGATCAGGCCGGACACAATGCGCAGATCGGCTTCGACAAAGCGTCGATCGATCTTGACCGGTGTGCCGCGGTTCGTCGCGCCGAGATCGATGTGGTCGGCATCGTTGCGGGCGAAATGGTTTTCCACGCGCACTGTGTTCATCACCCAAGGGTCGCCAACCAACTCCAGTAGTTCGTCTCCCTCGTTGGGACGATGCAACCCGGTGGCTACCACGATTGAAATGTTCGCCGGTGCAATTCCGGCCGCCATCAGCGTTTCAATCATCGGGCGCAGGAACAGCTTGTTGGGGACGGGGCGCGTGATGTCGCAGATCAGTATGCAGGCGCTCTTTCGTCCCTCGGCCAGCCAGGCCAAGGGCGGTGCGGCCACTGGTTTTTCCAGTGCCTGCCGAACGGCGCCTTGCTGGTTGGCGAGTTTCGGCAGAACGACCTTGCGGATTACAGTCGGTTTGACGTTGGGCGGCAGGTGCACGTCTAAATGACTACGTCCGTAGGCGATATCGACCAAATGACTCATTACGCGATGTCTCCAATTCCAGTTTTTTCCGCAGAGCGGAGTGTTTGATTGTTCTCCGGTTATGCGTAGTTCGGTAGGACCGGATTGCCTTTTTCTGCTGATTTTTTTCGATGGCGAGCCATGTGTTTCTGGCGGCAGCAAGCCGCCGCCAGTGGGTTTTATCTTCCGTCAGGCCTCTTGCTGGGCGGGTACTGCATCGATCTCGAAAGGCTCATCCTTCGCGTTGATTCCGCGGCTCTTTTGCCATCTGTCCACGAGAATGACGGCGATCGGGCAAAGGATGGCCGTGGTCAGTGTGGAAATCGAAACCTGCAGCGTGGCGATTTCCACCAGACTCTTGTAGGCCTGCGCCTCGGCTGCCGTCATCATGCCGGCCCCCATGGCCACAGAAGCCGCAGCGGCGATTGCTGCCGGGGTGCCAACCGCATTTCCGGCCGTGGATGCCTCTGCTACCGGGGCAATCCGGCTTTTCTCGCCAAACAGGCGGAAAACCACCATGCCGGTCAAAGCGGTAAGGACGGTGGTCATGAGGCCCAGCGTCAGTCCGGCCACGACCACATTAGGATTCAAGAAGGTGGCGAAATTCATCCCCGCGCCCAGTGCAAAAGCGAAGAAGGGCACCGGGAGATATTCGCCGGGTTTCAGGAAATCGCGAATGTCCTGATCGAGGTTTCCAAGCAGCATTCCGATAGCGATCGGTAAGAGAACTGCGACAAAGGCGATGATCGGGAAGTTTGCGCCCAACATTCCCAGTGCCATGAGTGTGAAGAATGGACCGTCGTTCAGAGACAGAACTGCCACGGCCCCCACGTCCGAGCGGTTGCCATACTGCCCGGTCAATGCGGCATACATGCCGCCGTTGCCATTGGTCATCGCGGCGATGATGGCCACGGCAGACAAACCGAGAAAGCCGTTCATCATGTCGCCAGAGAGATAGCCCCAGAGAAATCCGACGCCAACACCGGTGAAATACTTGCTTGCCGTCAGGAGGATGCCTTTCTTCATCGCGATGCCGCCGACGCGCAGGTTCATCTGGCTGCCGCAGCAGAACAGGAAAAGGGCAATAAGGCATAGGGCGCCGTCCTTGAACAACCATTGCGAGAAGCCGCCAATCCGCAAGAACTCATAGATGCCAGGCTTGAACTGAGCAACTCCCAGCGACTTCAGAAAATCCATGATGAACGGAATGTGCATCTGGTCAATGGTGTTGAGAAGTGCACCAAGGAAGAGTGGAACTACCATTAGCCCGCCCGGAACTTTCTCTATCGTTCGTTTGATTTGCATAATTCCCATCCCTTTCTCGTTTTTTGGGTTAAATATGATCAGGCCTGCATTAAAAGCAAAAAGCAAATACCCACCCGAATATGTCTTCCGGGCTTAGGCAAGGCTGTCAGCAATAACAGTGCCATTTGCTAAGTTGCTGGTTTCATTAGGTTTTAGCAGGAAGCGTTGAGGTGAGTGATGGAAAATGCACGGGGCTCTGATGTGTTTTGCCTCAGGCGAGGCCGATGGCGGTTGATGCTGTGCATTTACTGTCGCTGAGTTTTCAAAATAGAGAGAGATACAAAAAATATGTCCCACGACGTAGTCGATACCCAGGTTTCCCCCAGCGGAACGCTGGAAGTCCTTTCCCGTGCCGAAGTCGCCAGCCTGCTCGATCGCAGCCAGGGCGGGCTGCATGAGCTCTTCCGCAATTGCGCGCTGGCCGTGCTCAACTGTGGCAACGAACTCGACGATGGCAAGGAACTGCTGGAACGTTACGAGAGTTTCGCCATCCGCCTTTTGCGCCGCGAGCGCGGCATCAAGCTGGACATCCAGGGGGCGCCGGCCAGCGCCTTTGTCGACGGGAAAATGATCGCCGGCATCCGCGAGCATCTTTTCGCCGTCCTGCGCGACGTGGTTTACGTCTGGGACGAAATCCGCGGCAATTCGCGCTTCGACGCGGCGACGCCGGAGGCCGTGACCGATGCCGTCTTCCACATCCTGCGCAACGCCGGCATCCTGGAGCCGATGGAAGATACCAATCTGGTCGTCTGCTGGGGCGGGCATTCGATCTCGCGCGAGGAATACGACTATTCCAAGTACGTCGGCTATGAACTGGGTTTGCGCGGGCTGGACATCTGCACCGGGTGCGGGCCGGGGGCGATGAAGGGGCCGATGAAGGGCGCGGCGATCGCCCACGCCAAGCAGCGCATCGGCGGGCGCTACCTCGGGTTTTCCGAGCCGGGAATCATCGCCTCGGAATCGCCGAACCCGATCGTCAACGCGCTCGTCATCTTTCCTGACATCGAAAAGCGGCTGGAAGCGTTCGTCCGCGTCGGCCATGGCATCGTCGTCTTTCCCGGCGGCGTCGGGACGGCGGAGGAAATCCTCTACCTGCTCGGCATCCTGCTGCACCCGGACAACGCCGGGTTGCCGTTGCCCGTGGTCTTTTCCGGGCCACGCAGCGCGGCCGGCTACTTCGAACGGATCGACCGCTTCATCGGCGAAACGCTGGGCAGCGCGGCGCAGCGCCTGTACAAGATCGTCATCGACGACGCGGCGGGCGTGGCCCGCGAACTGAAGTCCGGCCTGCAAACGGTGCGCGACTTTCGCAAGAGCCGCCACGACGCCTATCACTTCAACTGGCTGCTGCACGTCGATGGCGAGTTCCAGCAACCGTTCCGACCGACGCACGAGGCGATGCGCGGGCTGGACCTGCACCGCAACCAGCCGGGCCATCGCCTTGCCGCCGCGCTGCGCCGGGCGTTCTCGGGCATCGTCGCGGGGAACGTCAAGGCCGATGGCATCCACGAGATCGAACGGCACGGGCCGTTCGAGATCCACGGCGACGCGGCGATCATGCAGCCGCTCGACGAATTGCTGGCTTCGTTCGTGGCGCAACAGCGCATGAAGCTGCCGGGCAAGGAGTACAACCCCTGCTACCGCGTGGTGCGTTGACGGTTGTCGTGGAAGCCGGCCGATTGCCTGACTAGAATGAAATTGCGCCGAGGAAGTTGCGGCGCATGGATGTTCCCGCAAACCAATGGTCGAGAGGGAGGGCATCATGGCAATCGGTGAAATCTGTTGTCGCGACGTCGTCATTGCGCAGGTCGAGGAGACGGTGCAGGACGCCGCCCGGCTGATGCGCGAGCACCATGTGGGCAACGTGGTCGTCGTCGAGGAGCGCGAGGGGAAAAGCGTGCCGATCGGCATCGTTACCGACCGGGACGTGGTGGTCGAGATCGTCGCCCTGGGCCTCGACCCCGAAACACTGACCATCGGCGACATCATGCTGCCCGGTTTGGCGACCGTCGGGGAGGAAACCGGTGTCTTCGAGACGATCGAATTCATGCGCGGCAAGGGGGTTCGACGGATGCCGGTGGTCGCCGCGGACGGCGCCCTGGTCGGCATCGTGACACTCGACGACCTGTTGGCGGTACTCGCCGAGGAGTTCTATGAGCTGTCCGGCCTGCTGCGCAAGGAGCAGCAAAAGGAGGCTGTCAGTCGGCGTTGAAACGGGTCGGAACATAATAAAGGCGCGAGCTGCTCAAGTTTCGGCGGCTTATGCCGAAAGTAATAGAATCCGGGCCGCACATTTTGGGAGTGTCTTTCTATGCCACAAATCAACGATATCAGCTTGCGCGCGAAGCTCATGCTCAATTTTCTCGTGAGCGGAGGCGTACTGATTGCGGCGATTGTTTTTTGTCTTCTCCAGATTCGCTCGGTGGGTCAGGCTACCGCGGAAATTGCCAGCAACTGGCTGCCTGCCGTTCAGCAGGCGGCGGGAATCAGCCAGTTGCGTCTGCGTTACCGGGTACGCAGCCTGGAACTGATGCTGGCGGGCGATGACGACGAACGCGTAAAGATTGAAAAATCGCTCAATTCGCTCGATGCATCGCTGACGGAGGCGCTGAAAAAGTACGAGCCACTGATTTCCAGTGAGGAGGAGCGGAAGATCTATCAGGCGGCGGTGGCTGCCGTCGCATCCTATCGCGGCACGGTGCAGGAAGCGGTCACCTTGGCGAAGGCCGGAAACATGGACGGCGCCCAGAATCTGCGCCGGACGACGTGGGTCAAGGCCGCGGATGAGGTGCGCGATCAGGTGGACGCCTTGGTCAAGTTGAACCGGAGCGGCTCCGAAAAAGCCGCGGAACAGGCGGACAAGGATGTCGGTATGGCGATGAGGGCGGGGTTGTTGGCGTTGCTTGCCGGTGTCGTGGTTGCCATTGCCGCCACCGTGATGGTTGCGCGCAGCCTGAGCCGTCGCTTGGCCGAGAGCGTCGGGGCCGCGCAGCAGATCGCCAGTGGCGAACTGGGCGGGCTGATGCCGGCGCCGAGCAAGGACGAGGTGGGACAGTTGGTCAAGGCGATGACCGAGATGCAACAGGCACTGCGTCGCGCGATGCAGGAGACCCGGGACGGCGCCGATTCGATTCTGTCCTGCTCGACGGATCTGCACGGCTCGGTACGCCAGATGGAGGAGTCGGCGAGCGTGCAGAGCTCGGTCGCCTCGGCGATCGCGGCGAACGTGGAAGAGGTCACGGTATCGATCAACCATGTCTCGGAGAGCACCGGCGAGGCGGCGCGGTTTGCGCGGGATTCGGATCGGAGGGCGCAGGAAGGGCATGACCGGATCGAAAAACTGATTGAGCGGATCGGCAGTGTGGCGGAGGTCATTCGCGGAGCGGCCGAGCAGATCGACCGGCTCGAAGGCGAATCGGAGAAGATCTCCAATATCGTTGGCGTCATCAAGGACATCGCGGATCAGACCAACTTGCTGGCGCTCAATGCCGCCATTGAAGCAGCGCGGGCGGGCGAGCAGGGCCGCGGCTTTGCCGTCGTGGCCGATGAAGTGCGCAAGCTGTCCGAACGTACGGCGGTTTCCACCGGCGAAATCGCCACGACGATCGGCGCTATCCAGCAGTCCACGCACGATGTTGTGGCCGAGGTCCGTCACGGTGTGGCGCTGGTCGATGCGGGGGTTGTCGACGCCCGTGAAGCCGGCGAGGCCATCGCCAGCTTGCAGGAGATGGCGCGCAAGGTCGCGCAGATTGTTGCCGAGGTGGACGAAGCACTGCACGAACAGGCGTCCGCATCGAACGATGTCGCGAAAAAAGTGGAGGAGGTCGCCACCCAGGCCGATGAGGCGTCCTCGATCGCCCAGCAGACGTCGCTGGCTGCGGAATCGATGTCGCAGACTGCGCACGGCCTGCAACAACTGGTGGCACGTTTTCGCATTTAGTTCAGGGCGGGCTTGTGGCAGATGAATGAACACCGGAAAATGCGCGCATGATCGTTCCGCACCCAACCACCAGTCCCGCGATGCAGCGCATCCTTGCCCTGCTGGCCGAAAAGGCCGGCATGTCGGCGAGCGACCTGTCGCGTGAGGCTTTCGTCGGCCTGACCACCCTGGCGTGCGGCGGTTACCTGAAAGCGCTGCGGGCCAAACGGCTGATTCACGTCAGCGGCTGGCGCAAGACGCGCAAGGGCTTTGTGACACCGTTGTTCAGCTTGGGCGACCGTCCGGATCTGCCGCGGCCGGTGTTCAAGGACGAGGATCGCGATTCGGAGGGGATGAACCGCATCGTCGCCGCACTGGAACAAAACGGACCGATGACGTATCGCGAGCTGGCGGAGGCAACCGGCCTGTCGCCGAACACGATCAAGAACGCACGCTACATGGACATTCTGGTCAAGCAGAAGCGGATTCATGTCTGCGACTGGGCACGCAACCGCGCCGGGCCGATGACTGCCGTGCACGCGGCGGGTTACGCCGCCGCTGCGCCCAAGCCCGCGCCACTGTCGGCTTCCGAAAAGAATCAGCGCTTCCGCGAGAAGGGCCGGGCCCTGTCGGCGGATCGCGGTCTTGTCGTCCAACTGGCGCGGTTGTAATTCCTGAGCCGGTTGCCGGCTCGTCTGCTTATTGCTTCGGCACGATGAAGTATGAAGACCTCGTCATGCCGGCGTCGGCCGGTATCCAGTATCGGAGAGCAATAGCCGACTGGCCCCCGGCCTTCGCCGGGGCGACGACTTCGAACATTGTCTCGCCGAATCAATAGTCCTTGTTTTCGTTCCAGTAGGCGTCCACCGCGGCCTGGATTTCGCCGAGCTGGACGGCATCGCGCTGTGGTTCGAACAGGTGCCGGAAACGTCCCTGTCGGCTCAGGTAATCATCCACCGGCAAGCGCTCGTGTGGCGCGCGGGTGTGCGTCACCCGGCCGTCGGCGTATTCCTTCAATGGCCAGATCCCGGTCCTGACCGCCAGACGGCCGATTTCGGCGGTTTCCGCGGGATCGAAGTCCCAGCCGGTCGGGCAGGGGGCGAGCGCCAGGAGCAGGCGGGGTCCTTTCAGCGTCGCCGCTTTTTCCACCTTGCGCGCCAGATCGAGCGGTTCGCTGCCAATCAGCGTGGCGGCGTAGGCGGGGCGGTGAGCGCTCCAGATGGCGAACAGATCCTTCTTCCAGCCCCGCAGATCGCGACAGGTGGCGGTGTGCGCGCCGTGCGGCGTCGAGGCCGATTGTTGCTGGCCGGTGTTGCCGTAGCCTTCGTTGTCGTAAACGAGATAGATGAAGTCGAGACCGCGTTCGATGGCGGCCGACGCAGCGGAGAGGCCGATGCCGCCGGCCGCGCCATCGCCGCACAGGACGACGACGGTGAGATCCTGCGCCAGCGGCATGCCGCGCTCGAGGAGGATATCCAGCGCGTCGCGCACGCCCTGCGCGCCGGCCGGTGCCGACGCCATCGCGGTGTAGAGCCAGGAACCGCGCAACGGCGTGTACGGATAGTTGGCGAGCAGGGTCATGCAGCCGGCGGCGTTGACCACCACCGTGTTTTCGCCGAGGACGTCCAGCACCTGGTGCAGCACCTGCAGTCCGCCACAGCCGGCGCACATCGGCGTGCCGCCAGCCAGTTGGCGGGCCTTCGGCAGGTTCTTCAGGTGGGCGAAGGCCGTGTCAGTCATGACGTCTCTCCAGCGCGGCGTGGGCCGTTGTGGGCAATTGCCTGCAGCTTGCGCACCTCGCGCAGTTCGTCGGCGGTGTAGAGCAGGCGGGGCGGCGGCGTTTCGCCGGTCTCGGCGCTTCGTTGCGCGATTGCCGCCATCTCGTAGAACTCCTCGGCGCTGATGTCGCGGCCGCCAAGGCCGCCGATGAAGCTGAGCAGCCGCGGGGCGTCGGGGCTTCCGTAGAGGCTCGATGCCAGCTCCGTGGCCAGGACGCCGCCCTTGCCCATCGACAGGTTCTGGTCGACCACCATCACCGTTCGCCGTCCGAGCAGCCAGCGCTGCAACCCGGCTTCGGGCCACGGGCGGGTCAAGCGCGGGCGCAGCAGCCCGACGCGCCGGCCGGCGTCGCGCAGGTGGTCGATGGCGGCCCGGGCCTTGGTGGCGAAGCAGCCGATCATCAGGAAGACGTCGTCGGCATCCTCCATTTGGTAGGCCTCCACTGCGGAATAGGCACGGCCGAATACCGTGCCGAACTCCCCGCAGATCGCCTCGAACGCCGGCAGGGCCGCCAGTGCAGCGAGGTGCGACTGGTAGCGGAAATAGCTGTACGCGGCGCTGCCGAGTACGGCCGCGCCCTCCGCCACGGGCTGGCCGGCGCGGAAGCGGAGGTTTTCCGGCGCGAACGGTGGCAGGAAGCGTGTGGCCTGCTCCGCGCTCGGCAGCAGCACCGGCTCGCGGGTGAACGACAGGTAGAAGCCGTCCAGATTGACGAGGACCGGCAGGCGGACGTCGGGGTGCTCGGCCAGTCGGTAGGCGATGAGGATGCTGTCCAGCACCTCCTGGCAGGTCGCGCAATGCAGTTGCAGGAAGCCGCTGTCGCGCGCCGCCAGCACGTCAGTGTGGTCCGGTTCCAGCGTGATCGGCGTCTGCACGCCGCGCGAGACGTTGACCAGCACGAACGGCGCGCGCAGCCCGGGCGCGGCGTAGATCATCTCCAACGCGTAAAGCAGCCCCTGGCTGGACGTGGCGGTAAAGACGCGCACGCCGGCGACCGCCGCGGCGCAGGCTGCGGTGAGCATCGAATGTTCCGATTCGAGCAGCGTGAGCCGCCCGGGCATGGCACCGGATTCAAGCCAGTTGGCGAGTGTTTCGATGATCTCGGTCTGTGGCGTGATCGGGAACGCCGGCACGTAATCGGCGCGTGCCAGACGGGCGCCCCAAGCGGCGGCCGCATTGCCGCTGAGCAACCGGCGGGTCATGGTTTCGCTCCGTGTTCGGGGATGGCGCGGATGGCGTGCGGCGGACATTGTGCGACGCAGATCAGGCAGCCCTTGCAATGGTCGTAGTCGATCTGCGGCGTGCCGTCGGCGGCCACAGTGATGGCGCTGTCGGGGCAGAACTCGCTGCAGATCCACCAGCAGCGGTTGCAGTGCTCGTGATCGATCACCGGGCGTTGGGTCCGCCACAGGCCAGTATTGACTGCGGCGCTGGTCGCCCCGGCGTGGATGGCGGGCGTAGCCGCGTCGACCGGGTCGGACGACAGGTCGATCCATTCCGGTCGCGTGTGGCCGCCTGCCGGCGGCTCGGCTTCTTCTGTTACGCAGCCGGCATGCGGCGCCATCGCCTGCCAGACCGCGTCAGCCAGCAACAGACCGTCGGAGACGGCCTTGTCGCCGAAGCCGGTCAGCTCGGCGTGGAGGCCCTCAGTCAACGCCTCGTGGTCCAGCACGCCGACGAGGCGGGCGGCAGCGCCAGCGCAGGAGACACCGGAATAGCGCTGCACTTCTGCCGGAAGCACTGCGGGTGGCAGCGTCAGCACCGTGCCCGCGATGTTCAGCCGATCCCGCCAGACTGTTTCCGCCTCATGGCTGGTGATGAGCAGGACGCAGTGGCTGTCGAGTCCCGCGAGAATCGGGCGGGCGGCGACGGCCAGCAGGCTGTCGTCGGCAACGACCACCAGATCCGGGCGGCGAACGATGCCGCGTTCGTCGATTGGGCGGCGATCGGCACGCACGTACGCCGACACCGGCGCGCCGCGCCGTTCCGCACCGTAGTGCGGCGCGTCCTGCACCTCGTAGCCGGCATGGAAGAATGCGCTGCCGAGAATCCGGCTGGCGGTCTTCATGCCCTGTCCGCCGCGGCCATGAAAACGGATGCGGAACATGCCGTTGCCCCTCTTCTAGAAGACACCCCAGCGGCGGCTGGCCATGGCCTTGCGCACGCGCCCGGCAGCGAGTTGCACGGCGGCTTCGCGTGGCGTCACCCCAAGTTCGCGGGCCCTGCCCAATACCTCGTCGGTGTTGCGCCGCAGTTTCTCCTCGATGGCCGCGAAGGCCGTGCTCTGCGTACCGCCGTGGTACTCGATCGCGGCGCAGATGACCCCGCCGGCGTTGGCGATGAAGTCCGGCACGCAGAGAATTCCGCGTTGATGCAGGCGGCGTTCGGCGGCGTCCGTCGCCGGAATGTTGGCGCCCTCGACGACCAGTCGGGTGTTCAGCCGGTCCGCGTTGCCCTCGTTGATCACGTCCGGACGGGCGGCCGGAATCCAGATGTCGCAGGCAACGTCGAGGATGGCCGCGCCGGTCAGCGCCTCGCCCTGTTCGTGTGTGACGACGCTGCGGCCGCCTTTTTTCAGCGCCGTCAGCGCGGCGATGTCGATGCCGCGCGGGTCGTGCAACGTGCCGCCGGTATCCGCGGCGGCGACCAGCACGGCGCCGCGTTCGCCAAGAAAACGCATGGCGTGGCGGCCCACCGCGCCGAAGCCCTGGATCGCCACCCGCGCGCCGGCCAGCGGGAAGCCGGTGTACTGCAACGCCACCTCCGTGGCGCGCGCCAAGCCCCAGCCGGTGGCGCCGATCTCGTCGAGCGGGATACCGCCCAGTTCGCGCGGCAGACCGACCGCACGCCCGATCTCGTCGTGCACCCAGGCCATGCATTGCTCGTCGGTGCCCATGTCCGGTCCGAAGATGTAATCGCGCTCATCGGCCAGCGCGCAGGCGAAGGCGCGGATCAAGCGCTCCTTATCCGCGCGCGGCATGCGCGGGTCGCCGAACAGGACCGATTTTCCGCCGCCATGCGCCAGTCCGGCCGCCGCGTTCTTCAGCGTCATCGCCCGCGCCAGACGGGCACATTCCTCGACGCTGACGTCCGGCGCCATGCGCAGGCCGCCGATCGCCGGCCCCGCCGCGACGTTGTCGACCACCAGCACGGCTTTCAGCGCGCAGGTGGGCTCATGAACCACGATGACCTTGGCCGGACCGAGATCGTCGGCGAATCCGAATGCGCTGTCCATGGCATGCCTTTCCGGGGCGGGATGCTTTCACTCTAGTTTATGACTTGTCCTGGTGCTTCTTCTATGAGTTCTGGCGAGTGGGTACGCTGAAGATATGAGTGTCGGCTTTCTTTACACAAGCATGGAGTGGCGCAGCGGTTGCCCATTGTCATTTGTTGTTCAAGTAATTGAATTCCATATGGAATATGCGCTTAGTATTTATTGTGGCCTGGTTTTTGCTGTGGGTTTCCGGGTTCTGTTTGACCAAAGCCAACCTGTTATTGAAAGATCATTATGAAAAAAATCCTAAGCACTGCTGCTGTTGCATTGTCCTTCTACGCTGCCAGCGCTACGTCGGCCGTTATTACCCTGGATTTCGAAGGTGTTGGAAACGAGGCTTCCGTCAATAGCTTCTACAACGGTGGGACGGACAGCCAGGGAAACTCCGGGGTTAACTACGGAGTGGCTTTCAATTCCAACGCCTTGGGGATCATCGATTCTGACGCAGGTGGAACCGGTAACTTCGGAAACGAGCCGACGCCGGACACGATCCTGTTCTTCCTGACGGGGTCGGCCGTTCTGAACTATGCGCCGGGCTTCACTACAGGCTTCTCGTTCTACTACACAACTGTCAGTTACGGTGGGTTGGTAAATGTTTACGACGGTCTGAATGCCACGGGTAACCTGCTTGGTACGATCGATCTTTCGGTGTTGGGCGCTGGAACCGGAGATCCCAGTGGTGATTTCAGCAACTGGGCGATCGGTTCTCTTGCATTTGGCGGCACTGCGATGTCGATTGATTTCGGCGGCACCGTGAATCAGGTTGGTTACGACAACATTACATTTGGTTCCACCAACCCGGACGGTCAGGTTCCCGAGCCGGCGACCATGGGGCTGCTTGGTGCCGCACTTCTGGGGCTTGCTGTCTCGCGTCGCCGTAGCGCCTGATTTTTTGCACCCAGCTACGTCCTCACGTAGCTGACGTGTCGATGAGAAATCCCTCATGCCCGTCGGCCGGAGGGATTTTTTACGCGTAAGCGCGTTCGCTGTTTATCGACGTTGATCCTCCCTTATGGGATCTGTCGGACGGGGCGGCAGAGTGATCCGCCGACTCTCGCCATGTTTGAACATCCAGAAACGCTCCGGTGAAACGGCGCGCTCCTCCAACGCCTGTGCCAGATCCTTCGGTGGCTGGTCGAACGCTTCCTGCGTCAGTTCGAACGTGCCCCAGTGCACGCCGAGCGCCAGGCCGGCGTCGAGGTCGCGGAAAATCTGCACGGCTTCGTCCGGATTGACGTGCTGCGGGCGCATGAAGTCGCGCGGCAGGTAGGAGCCTACCGGGACGGCCAGGAAATCGACCGGCCCCAGACGCTGGCGGATCTGGCTAAATACCGGGGAGTAGCCGGTATCGCCGGTGTACAGGAAGCGCCACGGCGCTCCCGGCGATGCGGCTGTCCATTCGACGGCGAACCCGCCCCACAGCGTGGCGTTGGTGTCGAACGGGGTGCGCTTGCTCCAATGCTGCGCCGGAACCAGGGTGATCTTCAGCGGTGTGGCGTCGCGGCTGTCCCACCAGTCGATTTCCTCGACGCCGCTGATGCCCTCCGCGTCGAACCAGCGCTTGAGTCCGAGCGGAACCAGCCATCGCGTCTTGAACCGCTTGGCCAGCGCCGTCACCGTGGCGTGATCGAGGTGATCGTAATGGTTGTGCGAAATCAGCACGAGGTCGATCGGCGGCAGTTCGGCGACGGAGAGCGGTGCGGGCATCCGCCGGCGCGAGGACAGCCAACTGACCGGGCCGGCATAGTCGCCGAGATGCGGGTCGAGAAGGATGTTCCTGCCGCCGACCTGCAGCAGCATGCCGGCGTGGCCCAGCCAGGTGATGACCGGCGCGTCATGGCGCCCGGCGAGCAGGGCGTGGTTGACCGCGCCCTGCCATTTCCGGGCAAACGCCGTGTAGCCTCCTTCCGGTTCGGAGGTCGGCTCGAAGTCGCCGCGCCAGCGGCGAATGATGGCCTCGTACCAGGGAATTACGCGGGGCGGGGCGTCGGGGTTGGAAAATCCCTCCGGGCGGTGGTGCGCTTTCTGCGGGTCGTAATGGGCGTTCTGGCTGGCGCAGCCGCCCAGCGCGAACACTACGAACAGGACAAATAGACGGCGGAGATTTTTCGCTGCAGACATGGGGCACTCTCACGGACATCGGATGATGTGCCTTGCGGCACCGGAGGCTGATATCACTACCGGTGCTGACCGGTCGCCATTCGTCGTGGTTCCCGGCGATCTCGCCTGAGGGCGAATTCGCGCGGGCTCAGTTTCGTCCGGAATTGGGTTCGCCGCCGTTGGCGAACGTGAGGCCGCAGTGGCTGGCGAGTTGCGCGAGTTCCAGCATGTTGGCGGCCCCGGTCTTCTGCAGGATGTGCGAGCGATGCAGTTCAACCGTGCGATGGCTGATGCCGAGTTGCCGGGCGATGGTTTTGTTGGTGTGGCCGGCGAGGGCGAGCGTCATGACTTCGTGTTCGCGCTGGGTCAGCTCCTCGAGGCAGCGGCAGGTCCGGTCATAGGTCTTGCGCTGGCTGGCGACGCTCTTTTCGTCCTCAAGCACGGCGTGCACGCGTTCGAGCAATTCCGTGCCGTCGATCGGCTTGGTGAGGAAATCCTTCGCACCGGCCTTCATCGCCCGCACCGTCATGGGAATGTCGCCGTGGGCGGTCAGGAAGATGATCGGCAGATTGAACCCCCGCCGGATCAGTTCGCCTTGCAGTTCCGGTCCGCTCATCTGCTGCATGCGTACGTCGAGGATCAGGCAAGCGGGGCGTTTGCCGTCGTAGGCGGCGAGGAAGGACTCGGCGCTGTCGTAACAGTCGGTCGCCAGCCCGGTGGTTTCGAGCAGCAGCCCGAGGCTGTCGCGGACGGCGGGGTCGTCATCGACGATGAATACGGTCGGTTCGCTCATTCTGCTCACTCCGCGAAAGGCAAGGTGAAATGAAAGGTGGCGCCGGTGCCGGGTTCCGAATCGACCCAGAGCTGGCCGCCGTGTGCTTCGATGATCGTGCGGCTGATGGCCAGGCCCATGCCGAGCCCTTTGGCCTTCGTGGTGAAGAACGGATCGAAGATGCGGCGCAGTGTTTCCCGGTCAATGCCCGGGCCTTTGTCGGTGACCGTCACCTGGGCCATGGTCGTATCGGCACTGGTCCGGACCGTGACAGCGATGGTTTGCGTATCGACCCCCGCGTCGCGCATGGCCTCGATGCTGTTCTCGACGAGATTGATCAACACCTTCTCCACCTGCAGACGGTTGGCCATGACAGGCTTGAGGTCGGGTTTGAGATCGACCTGAAGGCGGTTGGCGTCGAAGCCGTCCTTTTCCACCCGGGCGAGCACGTGGCGGACGATATCGTTGAGGTCGTGCGGCTCGGTCTGTACTTCCTTTTCGGTCATGAACGCCACGAATTCACGGACCACGCGGCCCGCCCGTTGCGCCTGTTGCGCACTGTTCTCGATGGCGTAGATCAGCCGCTCCGGCCGGGGGTTGCCGGCGCGCAACAGGCGCAGCGCCGCCTCGGAATAGGAGGCGACGGCGTTGAGCGGCTGGTTCAATTCATGGGCGAAGGCCGCGGCGGTCTGGTTGGCGATCTGGAAATGGGTGAGCTGTTCCATCTCGGCATAGAGCGCATGCAGCGCCGCCTCGGTCTGTTTGCGCTCGCTGATGTCCTCGATGACCGAAATGAAATAATCCGGGGTGCCGCTCGCCGTGCGTGTCAACACCACGGTGAGTTTGGTCCAGACGGTGCTTCCGTTCTTGTGCAGGTAGCGCTTTTCCAGCGACAGCGTCGGTATCTCGCCGGCCAGCATCCGATGCAATAGCCCCAGGTCGGCGTCGATGTCTTCGGGATGGGTGATGACCCGGAACTCCCGGGAGATCAGTTCCTCGGGCGAATAGCCGAGGATTTCGCAGAGCTTGCGGTTGACGCGCAGCCAGCGGCCTTCCGTCGAGACGTGGGCGATGCCGACGGCGGCCTGCTCGAACGTGGCGCGGAAGCGCGCTTCACTTTCCTGCAGGGCGATCGCCGCCTGCCGGCGCTCGCTGATGTCCCGCAGGAAGGCGAAAAACCGACCGCCGGCGGCAGGCCAGTACGAGGTGTTGACTTCGACCGGCCAGGGCTCGCCGTGCCTGGTGATGTGCCAGGTCTCGAACAGGTCGCTGCCATGCTGCCGGACCCGCGCAACGTGCTTCTTCACTTCACCGGGCAATTCCTGTGCTTCCAGGTTGGCGATGCTCATGCCCAGAAGCTCGCCCTGGCTATAGCCGGAGCGCCGCGCGTACGCTTCGTTCGTTGCGAGAATGTGGCCCGTCTCGTCGAGCATCCAGAAGCCGTCGGCGGCCGTCTCGATCACTGCCCGGTACTGCGCTTCCCGCTCGGCCAGGGCCAGTTCGGTCCGTTTGCGTTCGGTGATGTCGTTCACCAGCGCCATCAAGTGAGCCGGTTCGCCGTTGTCTCCGGGCAGGACCGAGACGTATTTGTGCGCCCAGACGATCTGTCCATCCTTGCGCAGGTAACGGTTTTCAAACTGGAAATGCGGCACTTCGCCGCGCTTGAGGCGTTCGACTTCGGCGAGGTTGGCCTCCCGGTCATCGGGATGAACCAGGGAGCTGAAGGCGATTGTCCGGAGTTCGTCTTCCGTGTAGCCGGTCAGGCGGCAAAAAGCGGGATTGCATTGCTGTAAACGTCCGTTCCAGCCGGAAATGGCGATGCCGATCGAGGCGTTGCGGAAAATTTCGCGGAAACGCTCCTCGCTGCGCAGCAGCGCCTCCTCCGCCTGCTTACGCCGCGTGATGTCGCGGACGACGGAAATATAGAGCCGCAATCCGCCCGTGTTGTGACAGCCGCAGTGAATCTCGACTGGGAAGCAACTGCCGTCCTTGCGCTGTTGCCGCCCGAACAGCACCATCGTCATTCCCGGGCGCAGGCGTTTCCATTGCATCTGTATCGCCGCGAAATCGAAATCGCGCTCGATGTCGGTCACGCCCATCGTCAGCAATTCGGTTTTCGTATAACCGACGCTTTCACACGCACGCTGATTGACATCGACAAAGCGGCCGGCGGCGTCGTGAACGAACAGCGCGTCGGGCAGCGCATATTCGACCAGTGGGTGGTACAGGTTCTCGTTCAGTGGCGGCCGGTTGGCGGGGGCGGGCATGTTTTTCGCAGACTCGGCCCGCGGCGGTTTCTTGCGTGACAGATCGACCAATTTTCCCTCCCGGGGCGTTTGCATCGCCTGCGACCGATTTTATCCTGAAGCTGGAACATTCGCGGAGGGTGGTCAATGGGGTGCCATTCCCTTACACCGCTTTACCTGCTTGGCACGCGTTATACGCGGTGTCACGTATTGAACGGCCTGAGCAGTTTGATAACGTTGCCTTGTTGGAAAACGCATCGGGATCGATTGTGGCGGTGAGATCTCCGCCTCCCGGTTTTCCGGCTATCGATGTCCCCTTTCTACGGAGAAAAAGCATGGCGGAAAAAAGCACGAAGCCAACGACGGGAAAAACCAGAAAAACCAAGGCCAAGGAGCAAGCTGCAGCGGTCGCCGAAGTCAACGAACTCTCAGAACTCACTCAGGTCGTCGAAGGCGCCTTGCGCGAGGAGTTGATCGCCGTTGCCGCCTACTTCAAGGCCGCGCAGCGCGGCTTCGCGCCGGGCAACGAGGTCGAGGACTGGCTGGCCGCCGAACGCGAGTTCGATGCCGCCTCGGGCGGGCAGGTAGCCTGCGTCGCGGTGTAACTCCCTTGGTGTGACCCTTGTCCGGGCGGCGTACGGTCTCGACTGTCCCGCCCTGTCGCGTTGATGGTTCTCTGGAGCGGTTGAATATGACACACGTTAACTGGGAACGTCTCAGACCATCACCGGAAATCGAGTCGCTTGGAAGACTGGGCTCCGCGGAGGAAATTACCGGGCAGCTGGGCAAGTATGCCAGCACGTTCGGCAAGATCACCGCGATCATGCCTCTGCCGCAGATGCCGGGGCTGGGCGACGATGACTGGGGGTTCCTGGTGTGTTTCGACAAGACGCTCGATGCCATGGCTGCATCGCGCAACTGGCATTGCCTGCTGTTCGGGTTTACGTCGGTGATTGTCGCCGTCCGGCGCTGTGCCGATCTGCAAGCTTCGCCAGTGAACGGCGTCAGCGCGATGATCAATTAAGGCCATCGGGCCGCTTGTTGAGGGCCGCAGGGATGGCGGCTCAATGTTCTGTCCTGTAAGACAATGCCCGCCGAAAGTGCAGATGACGGGGTGTGGCCGGCCTCCTGTTTGCCTACACCGGCAACTTTCTAGGCAGGCGCAATGAGGCGGTGAGCCCACCTCGCGGGCGGTTGGCGAGCATCAGTTCGCCGCCGTGAAGCAGCGCGACATCCCTGACGATCGACAGGCCGAGACCGACGCCTCCAGTGTCGGTGGCCCGTGCCGCATCGGGGCGGTAATACGGTTCGGTGACACGATCCAGGACTTCCGGCGGGATGCCGGGGCCTTCATCTTCGACGCTGATACAGAGGGTGACTGCATCGTCATTCACGACGATGCGCGGGTTCTGGCCGTATTTGAACGCGTTGTCCATCAGGTTCTGGATCGCCCGGCGCAAGGCCGAGAGTCGGCCGTTATATGCGTCGTTCGCGAGACCCTCGATGGCGATCGTGCGGCCGAGCGCAGCGAAATCCTCGGCCAGGCTGGCGAGCAGGGCGTTGATGTCGATCGGGCGGACCGGTTCGTTCTCCCGTAATCCGCGCAGGTAGTCGAGCGTGGCGTCGATCATTTGCGCCATGGCGTCGATGTCGGCGGTCATCTGTTCGCGCAAGCGGTCGTCGTCGATCAGTTCGCTGCGCAGGCGCAGGCGGGTCAGCGGGGTGCGCAGATCGTGCGAAACCGCGGCCAGGGCGCGCGAGCGCTCGTCGATCAGCCGGCGCAGCTTGTCGCGCATCCGGTTGAAGGCTTGCGCCGCGGTGCGCACTTCGGTCGATCCGGCCTCGACGAGCGGGGGAGCGTCGAGATTCTGGCCGAGATTGTCGGCGGCCTGTGCCAGATGCCGCAGAGGCCGGGTCGCCTGCCGGACGACCAGCATGACGACGGCGACGACGATCGCCAGCGAGAGGAGCAGGTGAATGTAGAAGTCGCGCGGCAGTGCCGGTGCGTCGGGAACCAGCGTGGCGGTGATGCGTACCCACTGGCCGTCGTCCAGACGCACGTCGAAACTGCGCGCGGTGGTGTCCTGTGCCATGCGGCCCATGCCATAGCCCATACCTTGCCCTGCGCCGTAGCCCATCCCCCGGCCCATCATGCCGCCGCCCATTCCGCCGGGCGAACGGACTTCGCGTCCGCTGCCAAGTCTTGCGGCGATGGTGGACTGGATCTGGCCGCGCGGCGCAGCCGGGTTGGCCTCGCTCTCGTCGATCAAGGAGACGCGCAAGTCGTTCGACTGCATCTGCGCGACGGCGCGCCGATGCTCCGGTGTCGGGTCGGCCTCAAGGCGGCGAATGGCGTCGGCGATGCGGTCGGCCATGTGCAGGCCGCGTGCCTCCGTGACGACTTCGGCACGTTCGCCCCAGTGCAGCCAGAGACTCAGCGATTGCGCCGCCAGCAGCCCCGCGAGCAGGATCAGCGCCATGCGGGCAAAGAGGCTGGAGGGCAGCAGGGATGCCGGGGAGCGGATCATCTTTCCTGTCGCTCCACGGCGGCGGCGAGGACGTAGCCTTCGCCGCGCACGGTCTTCAGCAGCGTCGGTTCGCGGCTGTCGTCGCGCAAGCGCTGGCGCAGGCGGCTGACCTGCACGTCGATGGCGCGGTCGAACGGCTCGGCTTCCCGGCCGTGGATCATTTCGGTCAACTGGTCGCGCGTGAGCACGCGGTTGGGATGGTCGAGCAGGATCCGCAACAGGCGGTATTCGCCGCCCGAGAGCGGTGTTGCCACCCCGTCGGGCGCGGTCAGCAGGCGTTCCGCGGTGTCCAGTGTCCATCCGGCAAAAGCGAGGTAGCGCGCGCTGTCAGGCGCCAGGTTGGGCGGCAGGGCGCGCGTGCGGCGGAGGATGCTCTTGATCCGTGCGAGCAGTTCGCGCGGATTGAACGGCTTGACCAGGTAGTCGTCGGCACCCATTTCGATGCCGATGATCCGGTCGGTCTCCTCGCCGCGGGCGGTCAGCATCAGCACCGGCAGGTTCGGTTTTCCCGGCTTGGCGCGCAGGTCGCGGCATAGCGTCAGGCCGTCGGTGTCCGGCAACATCAGGTCGAGCACGATCAGGTCGATGGCGTGCCGTTCGAGCGCCTGCCACATTTCGCGACCGTCGCGCGCGGCGATGGCTTCGAAGCCGTTGCGGGCGAGGTAGTCGACGAGCAACCGCCGGATTTCCAGGTCGTCGTCAACGATGAGGATGCAGTCCGTCTTGTCCATGTGTGGAGGCTTGCGAGTGGAATTCGCCCATTAAAGCGCCTTTTTCCGGAACGTGGCGCCCGGTGTGTAACCCAGTGTAACGCTGCAGGTGGTTGCAACGCTGCGATTCATTCCGCCTGGTCGAATCGACCGATGCCTGTTCCGTCAACGACCGGGAGCCCGAAGCAAGACCCACAGCACGCCCTCGCCACCGTCGAAGGCTGGCGCATGACAAAACGCCAGCACGTCCTTGCTGCGCGAAAGCCAGCATTTGACGAACTGCCGCAGGATGCCTTCGCGGCCGGGGGAGCCGAGGCCGCGGCCATGCACGATGCGCACGCAGCGCTTGCCGGCGAGCAGGGACTCGGCGAGGAAGCGCGAGACTTCCTCGTGCGCCTCGTGCCGGTTCAGGCCGTGCAGGTCGGTGTGATTCTGGATCGTCCAGCGGCCCCGCCGCAGGTCGCGCAGCACGCTGCGCGGCAGGCCGGTGCGGAGGAAGGAATCAGCATCGCCGATGGCCAGCAGGTCGTCGATCTCGAACGGGCCGTGCAGCGACTCGACGACGGCCGCGGCCTCGTCGAGTTCCCGCTGTCGTGGTCGCGGGCTGGGCTTGGGGCGCTCGTGCAGCACACGCGCCGGCGCCTTGAGCGGCGTGGCGTCGGCCACGGCGCCCTGGAACGCGGCGATGTCCTCCGGCGTCGGCTGCTGGCGCTGGCTCATCCTGACGGTCCTGCAAGGTGCGGCGCAAGGGCTTCCCGGCGGTGTTATCCCTCCAGGCTGTCGAGGTATTTCTCCGCGTCCAGCGCGGCCATGCAGCCGGTGCCGGCGGAGGTACAGGCCTGGCGGTAGATGTGGTCCTGCACGTCCCCCGCGGCGAAGACGCCGGGAATCGAGGTGGCCGTCGCATTGCCGTGGTGCCCGCCCTGGGTGATCAGATAGCCGTTTTCCATTTCCAGCTGGCCGACGAACAGGTCGGTATTCGGCTTGTGGCCGATGGCGACGAACACGCCGAGCAGCGGAATGTCCTCGGCTTCGCCGGTCTGCACGTTTTTCACACGCATGCCGGTAACGCCGGTCTGGTCGCCGAGCACTTCGTCCAGCGTGCAGTTCCACTTGATGGTGACCTTGCCGGCCTTTTCCTTCTCGAACAGCTTGTCCTGCATGATCTTTTCGCTGCGCAGCTTGTCGCGGCGATGCACCAGGGTGACGTGGCTGGCGATGTTGGCGAGGTAAAGCGCTTCTTCCACGGCGGTGTTGCCGCCGCCGATGACCGCCACCGGCTTGTTCTTGTAGAAAAAGCCGTCGCAGGTCGCGCAGGCCGAAACGCCGCGGCCGGAGAATTCTTCCTCGGAAGGCAGCCCGAGGTATTGCGCCGACGCGCCGGTGGCGATGATCAGCGCGTCGCAGGTGTAGGTGCCCGAGTCGCCGATCAGCGTGAAGGGCTTCTCGGTCAGCTTCGCGGTGTGGATGTGGTCGAAGATGATCTCGGTATCGAAACGCCGGGCATGCTCTTCGAACTTCTGCATCAGTTCCGGACCCTGGATGCCTTCGGCTGCGGCCGGCCAGTTGTCGACCTCGGTGGTCGTCATCAGTTGGCCGCCCTGGGCCATGCCGGTGATCAGAACCGGCTTGAGGTTGGCGCGTGCCGCATAGACGGCAGCCGTGTAGCCGGCCGGGCCCGAGCCGAGGATGAGCAGCTTGCAGTGACGTGCTTGCGACATGTCGGTTCCTTTTCGTTGAAATTGACGCTCGATTATAGCCTGAAATAAATTAGCATTTTCTAATGTACTGAATGCTCCCGGCGCTGGCGCCTATAATTCGACTGTAAAAATCGATGATTATCATGATGAGTGCGATTCGATAAAGAGGGAGGAGCGCATGCAGGGAGTCAATGACGCGGTCGCCGGACATCCGGTGCGGGCATTGTTGCAGACGATTCCCCTGTTCGCCGGCTTTTCCGACGCCCAACTGGAACAGATTGCACGGATTGCCGTGCTGCGCCAGGTGCCGCGGCACAAGACGATCGTGTTCGTCGGCGCGGAGACCGATAGCCTGTTTGTGATCGTTACCGGCAGTGCCAAGGTGCTGAACCGCGATGCTGACGGGCGGGAAGTGATCCTGTCGATTCTGGAGGCGGGCGAGTGCTTCGGCGAAATGGGCCTGATCGACGGCTCGCCGCGCTCGGCCGACGTGGTGACCAACGAACCGTGCGACCTGTTGATCATTGCCAAGACCGATTTCATGCGGGTTCTCTCCGAAAACGTCGATCTGTGCCTGAACATCATGAAAAGCCTGGTGTTGCGCCTGCGCGAGGCCAACCACAAGATCGAAAGCCTGGCGTTGATGGACGTCTACGGCCGGGTCGCCAAATTGCTTCTGGAGTTCTCCGAAAAGGAAAACGGCGTGCGCGTCGTCAAGCGCAAGATCACCAAACTCGACATGGCCAAGATGGTCGGCGCTTCGCGTGAGATGGTCAGCCGGGTGATGAAGGATCTTGAACAGAGCGGTTATCTCCACGTCGACGGCGGGCGTGTAATCCTGCATGAGGACTGATCCGCCGCGTTGTGTGGGTGTTTATGCGGGCGGATTGCGCGCGAACGCAGGATGTTGCCGGTGCCGGCTATAATCGCATTTTGTCCCCGTCGCAACAGAAACAGATATTGATGGCTGCGCAGTACAAATCCTCGTCCCGGCTTGGCCGAACCTCCGAACCACCGAGTCCGCTTCCCGAGAAGATCGGCATGCTTCTGCAGGAATCACGCTGGATCGCGCTGGTTGCCGTGGCGGCGTTTCTGAGCCTGGCGCTGTGGGGATTTCACCGCGCCGATCCGGGCTGGTCACACGCGGTTGCCACGCCGATCCTGCACAACCCCGCCGGGCGCGGCGGTGCCTGGCTGGCTGATTTGCTGCTCTACATTTTCGGATTGTCGGCGTGGTGGTGGGTGGTGCTCATGCTGGCAATGGTGTGGTGGGGCTACCGCAGGCTGGACGGGTTCCGGCACGCGGATCGTCGCCCCTTGTACATTGCGCTGACCGGTTTCCTGTTGGTCATCGTGTCGAGCAGCGCACTCGAAGCGCTGCGTTTCTATTCGCACCAGGCGCAATTGCCGCTGGCGCCAGGGGGCGTCCTCGGCAGGGGGTTGGGCGGCCTGAGTGTGCGCTACTTCGGCTACACGGGCGCGACGCTGGCGCTGATCGCCCTGTGGGCGCTCGGCTGGAGCATCTTCTCCGGGATGTCCTGGCTTTCCGCGGCCGAACGTCTCGGCGCCCTCATCGAGCGGCTGATTTTCGGTACGCGCAACCTGATCGACAGCTGGAAGGATCGGCGCATCGGACGCGAAGTCGCGCGCGAACGCGAAGCGGTGGTCGAGGATGAAAAGAAGCGCGAGGAAGCGCGCGAGCCGATCATCATCCAGGCGCCACCGCCGGAACTGCCGGTGCCGGCGAAGGTCGAGAAGCGCATCGAACGCGAGCGCCAGACGCCGCTGTTCCCCGAGGCCATTGTGGGCGGCATGCTGCCGCCGCTGCATTTGCTTGAGCCTGCGGCGGCGACAACCGAAGTGGTCAGCGCCGAGACGCTGGAATACACCTCGCGCCTGATCGAGCGCAAGCTCGCCGACTTCGGCGTGCAGGTCAAGGTGCTGGCCGCTTATCCGGGGCCGGTGATCACGCGCTACGAGATCGAGCCGGCCGTCGGGGTCAAGGGTTCGCAGATCGTCAATCTGGCCAAGGACGTGGCGCGTTCGCTGTCGATGGTCTCCATTCGTGTCGTCGAGACGGTGCCGGGCAAGTCGTGCATGGCGCTGGAGCTGCCCAATCCGAAGCGGCAGACCGTGCGCCTCTCCGAGATCATCTCCAGCCATGAGTACCACGCCATGTCGTCGCCGCTGGCGATGACGCTCGGCAAGGACATCGGCGGGCATCCGGTGGTCGTCGATCTGGCCAAGATGCCGCACCTGCTGGTCGCCGGTACGACCGGTTCCGGCAAGTCGGTGGGGATCAACGCGATGATCCTGTCGCTGCTCTACAAGTCGGAACCGGACAAGGTACGCCTGATCTTGGTCGATCCGAAGATGCTGGAGCTGTCGATCTACGAAGGCATCCCGCACCTTCTGGCGCCGGTCGTGGTCGATATGAAGCAGGCGGCCAACGCGCTCAACTGGTGCGTCGGCGAGATGGAAAAGCGCTACAAGCTGATGTCGGCAATGGGCGTGCGCAACATCGCTGGCTTGAACCACCGCATCAAGGACGCCGAAAAGGCTGGCAACAAGCTGCCCAACCCGCTGTCGCTGACGCCGGAAACGCCCGAGCCGCTGACGCCGATGCCCTACATCGTGGTGATCATCGACGAGCTGGCCGATCTGATGATGGTCGCCGGGAAGAAGGTCGAGCAGCTGATTGCGCGTCTGGCGCAGAAGGCGCGGGCCGCCGGCGTTCACCTGATCCTCGCCACGCAGCGGCCGTCGGTGGATGTGATTACCGGGCTGATCAAGGCCAACATCCCGACGCGCATCTCCTTCCAGGTGTCGTCGAAGATCGACTCGCGCACGATTCTCGACCAGATGGGCGCGGAAGCGCTGCTCGGTCAGGGCGACATGCTCTACCTCGCGCCGGGAACCGGCTATCCGACCCGGGTGCACGGTGCCTTCGTCGCCGACGAGGAAGTGCATCACGTCGTCGATCACCTGAAAAAGTCCGGGGAACCCGACTATGTCGAGGGCGTACTCTCCGGAGCCGGCTTCGACGAGGAGGAGGGCGGCAACGGAAATGGCGACGGCGAGAACGGCGGCGACCCGGAATCCGATCCGCTCTACGATCAGGCCGTCGAGATTGTACTGAAAAACCGCCGCGCCTCGATTTCGCTGGTGCAGCGGCACCTGCGCATTGGCTACAACCGCTCGGCGCGGCTGATCGAAGCGATGGAAAAGGCCGGCCTCGTGTCGGCAATGGACGCGCGTGGCGGACGGGAAGTCCTCGCGCGCAGGGAAGAAGGTTGATGAAACGTATTTTTTTCTCGCTGGCTATGTGCTTGGCCGTTTCGGCCCACGCGGGAGCGATCGACAAGCTGCACCGTTTTCTGGAAACGACCAAGATGCTCCGCGCCGATTTCGCGCAGATCGTCGTCGCCAAAAATGGCAAACGTCCGCAGCAGTCGGTCGGGGTGATGATGATCTCGCGGCCGGGCAAGTTCCGCTGGCAGATCGAGAAGCCTTACAGCCAGTTGCTCGTCGGCGACGGCGAGAAGATCTGGATGTACGATCCCGACCTGCGCCAGGTGACGGTCAGGAAAATGGACGCCGCGCTGGGCAGCACGCCGGCGGCCCTGCTGATCGGCTCGAACAACCTGGAGAAGAACTTCAACCTGCGTGAACTCGGCGAGCGTGAGGGCTTGGAATGGCTGGAGGCAACGCCCAAGTCCGCAGACAGCGGCTTCGAGAAGCTGCAGCTCGGTTTTTCCGGCGATGAGCTGAAAGCCATGGAACTGTTCGACAATTTCGGCCAGACGACTTCGCTGGCTTTCTCCAACGTGCAGCTCAACCCGGCATTGCCGGCTGCGCAGTTCCGCTTTACGCCGCCCGCCGGCGCAGATGTCATCGGTGAGTGATCTGTTCGCCCAGGAGCACGCGGTTCCGCTCGCCGAGGCGCTGCGGCCGAAGACGCTCGACGACGTGATCGGCCAGCAGCACCTGCTCGGTCCGGGCAAGCCGCTACGCCTCGCCTTTGAAGCGCGAAAGCTGCATTCGCTGATTTTCTGGGGGCCGCCAGGCGTCGGCAAGACCACGCTGGCGCGGTTGATGGCCGACGCCTTCGACGCCGAGTTCGTCGCGCTATCGGCCGTGTTTTCCGGGGTCAAGGACATTCGCGAGGCCGTCGCACACGCCGAGGCGGTGCGCGCGCAACGCGGACGGCCGACGATCCTGTTCGTCGACGAGGTTCACCGCTTCAACAAGGCGCAGCAGGACGCTTTTTTGCCCTACGTCGAGGAAGGCCTGCTGACGCTGGTTGGTGCGACGACCGAGAACCCGTCGTTCGAGGTCAATTCCGCGCTGCTTTCGCGCGCCTCGGTCTATGTGCTCAACCCGCTGTCGACGGACGAGATGGGGCTGCTGTTCGAGCGCGCCTGCGCCAAGGCGCTGCAGGGCTTTACCTTCGACGACGATGCGCGTGACCGGCTGATCGGTCAGGCCGACGGCGACGCCCGGCGCCTGATCAATCTGCTCGAACAGACGCGCACCGCCGCAACCACGGCCAAGCGCACGCACATCGACGGCGCCTTCATCGACAACACTCTGGCACAGAGCCTGCGCCGCTTCGACAAGGGCGGCGAAGCGTTTTACGACCAGATTTCGGCGCTGCACAAATCGGTGCGCGGCTCGAATCCGGACGCCGCACTGTACTGGTTCTGTCGCATGCTCGACGGAGGCACCGATCCGCGCTACCTGGCCCGGCGCATCGTGCGTATGGCCTGGGAAGACATCGGCCTGGCCGACCCGCGCGCCGCGCAGGTGGCCGGCACCGCCGCGGAAACCTACGAACGCCTCGGCTCGCCCGAAGGCGAGCTGGCGCTGGCCGAAGCGGTGATCTACCTGGCCATGGCCGCCAAATCGAACGCTGCCTACGTCGCGTATAATGCCGCGCGGGCGTTCGTCGCCAAGGACGGTTCCCGGCCCGTGCCGCTGCACTTGCGCAATGCGCCGACCAAGCTCATGAAAGAACTCGACTACGGCAAGGACTACCGCTACGCGCACGATGAGGCGGGCGGTTACGCGGCGGGCGAGAACTACTTTCCCGACGGCATGCCGTCGATCGCCTGGTACAAGCCGGTCGACCGCGGGCTGGAAATCAAGATCGGCGAGAAGTTGGCGCACCTGCAAGAACTCGACCGCCAGGCACTGAAGAACGCAAAGAAATAGCAAGAACTGAAAAACTCAAAGGACCGACCATGCTAGACATCCAATTGCTGCGGACCAATATCGACGCGGCTTGCCAACGACTCGCCACGCGTGGCTACACGCTCGACGTCGCTACCTTCCAGAAGCTCGAAGCCGAGCGCAAAACACTGCAGACGCAGACGCAGGACCTGCAGGCCAAGCGCAACACCCTGTCGAAGCAGGTCGGCCAGTTGAAGAGCAAGGGCGAGGACGCCTCGGCGGTAATGGCCGAAGTCGCCGCGCTGAAGGCAGAACTCGACGCCAACGAGCAACGTCTGGGCGAGCTGCTGAAGGAAATGGAGACCTTCATCGCCACGATTCCCAACACGCCGCAGGAGAGCGTGCCGGTCGGCAAGTCCGAAACGGACAACGTTGAACTCAAGAAGTGGGGCGCACCGCGTACCTTCGATTTCCCGGTCAAGGACCACGTCGACCTCGGCGAAGGACTTGGCCAGATCGATTTCGCCACGGCGGCCAAGATCGCCGGTGCCCGCTTCTCGCTGCTGAAGGGGCCGATCGCCCGCATGCACCGTGCCCTCGCGCAGTTCATGCTTGATGTGCATACTGCCGAGCACGGCTACACCGAAGTCTATGCGCCGTACCTGGTCAACGCCGACAGCATGTACGGTACCGGCCAGTTGCCGAAGTTCGAGGCCGACCTGTTCAAGATTCCGCGCGCCGACGCCGACCCGCTGTACCTGATCCCGACCGCCGAAGTGCCGGTGACCAACATCGTCCGCAACGAAATCCTGGCGCAGGGTGAACTGCCCCTCAAGCTCGTCTGCCACACCCCGTGCTTCCGCTCCGAGGCCGGTTCCTACGGCAAGGACACCCGTGGCATGATCCGACAACACCAGTTCGACAAGGTTGAGTTGGTGCAGATCGTCGCTGCCGAGAAGTCGAACGAAGCGCACGAGGAACTGACGCGCCACGCCGAAGCCATCCTCGAAAAGCTCGACCTGCCGTACCGCCGTGTCGTGCTGTGCACGGGCGACATGGGTTTCTCCTCGGCCAAGACCTACGACCTCGAAGTGTGGCTGCCGGGGCAGAATGCCTACCGCGAAATCTCCTCTTGCTCGAACTTCGAAGCCTTCCAGGCACGGCGCATGCAAGCGCGTTGCCGCAACGAGAAGAACAAGACCGAGTTGGTGCATACCCTGAACGGCTCGGGCCTCGCCGTTGGCCGCACGTTGGTGGCAATCCTGGAAAACTACCAGAACGCCGATGGCAGTATCACCGTGCCGATGGCGTTGCGTTCCTATATGGGAGGCGCGGAAAAGATCACGGCTGCGTGAGAAAACGACAAAATAGTGAAAGAAATAGGGGTGAAATGCGTGCCAGCGCAAAGAGCTGTGCTAGAATTCGGCGCTCTGTCGGAGAGGTGGCAGAGTGGTCGAATGTACCTGACTCGAAATCAGGCGTAGGTGCAAGCCTACCGAGGGTTCGAATCCCTCCCTCTCCGCCAAGTATCAAGCAATCAAGCGCCTTTACGGCGTTTTTTTGTTTTTACCCCCCAATAAGCCCCCCCCCCCAAATGTACGGTGCGATTGAATGACACGGCGTGAGACACGGTCGTCGGTGACATCTCCTCCGGACGTGCCGGTGTCGAGTGTCCAGCGTTGTTAATGATCAACTGAACATTGCACGTTGTTGCTCCGCGTTTGAGAGAAGGGGCACTTATATCGGCGGGAGTCGCTGAGGAAGAGTGCGGTTTGTTCGCTTTTCCAGCGCGGTTTGCAGCGATTGGGCTGCACTGCGAAGCACCGATTCAGTCGTTTTCCAATCAATGCATGGGTCTGTAATCGAGCGGCCATAGTCTAGTAGCCGGCGACTGTCGGCAATTCGCTGATTTCCCGCCAACAAATTCGATTCGAGCATGACACCGATCAATGACCGATTTCCTGCGTGAATCTGACCAATTACGTTGGCCAGGACCGATGCCTGTAGTTCCGGCTTGCCGAAGCTGTTGGCGTGAGAGCAATCAACAACGATGCTGTCTAGCAGTCCGGCGCTGCGCATGGCGCGCTCGGCATTCTGAACGCTGGCCGCGTCGTAGTTCGGCTTTCCATCGCCGCCTCTCAACACCAGATGTCCATAGTGGTTGCCGATGGTGTGGGCCGTGCAGGGGTGGCCATGGTTATCGACGGTGACAAACCTGTGCGGTAATCGAGTGGCAAGAATCGCATTGATGGCATTGTCGAGGCTGCCATTGGTGCCATTCTTGAATGCAACGGGGGTGGGTAGTCCTGAAGCCATTTCCCGGTGCGTTTGTGATTCGATGGAGCGGACGCCGATGATGGTCCAGGTGATCAGGTCGCCGTAGTACTGCTGCGAAAGGGGGCTGACGGCTTCGGTTGCGACGGGCAAGCCGATCTCGTTCACCTTGTGCAGAAAAGTGCGCGCCTTTTTCAGCCCTTTGTTGATATCGAAGGACTCGTTCAGGTCAGGGTCGTTTATGTACCCCTTCCAACCCTTGGTTGTCAGTGATTTTTCGAGAAAAACGCGCATTACGAGGAAGAGCGTCGAGCTGACCTCGTCCGCCAGTTTCTTCAGTCGCCGTGCGTAGTCGAGTCCCGCGACCGGATCATGGATCGTGCACGGACCCACAACAACCATCAGTCTGTGGTCTGCACGATCGAGAATGCGCCTCACGGTTTCACGCGAAGCTCCGACCATGTGCGCGACCTCCGGGGTGAGCGGTTGTGCGTTCTGGATTTCGACGGGCGTTATTACGGCCCCAGACTGATTTGCGATGGCGGTTTCTTCCCGAGAATTATTTGGCGGCAGGGCGCGTAACCTTCTGAATTGCGTTTGGGAGCCTGTGCCGAGAACTCGTATGGTGTGAGCAGAGTGGCGGGATTTTAGCGTTGTCTCGTCGCGCTTGGCCAGTTGACGGCAGGGGGGCAATCACCATGGTCTGCGGGTTGAGGTCGGCAAGTACTGCTTGGTTTCGGCTTGAAAAGGTCTTCGCGGCAGCCTGGCAGGAGCTGGGGTGCGGCAATGTGCCATTCATTCACTCCAGTTGGCGGGACAGGGATTTCCGGCGGAGGTTGAGGGCGTGCTGCGTTATTTTCAACCGGGAATCCATTACCACATCGGTTTAAACCAACAGTTTGTCGATGCCTCGTTTAAGTATTTTTCGGACAGGCGACGCAAAAAAAGAATGCCCGCGCGTCACGCGCGGAACAAAGCGGCCCAGCAACCCCCGCCCGAGATCGCAAACAGCCATAGGAAATGGCGAATGGACAATCCGGGATAAATTACTTTGAGGCTTCGGCGACTCTTTTTGCGATGTGCGCCAGCGCTTCATCTACCTGGTCTACCAGAACCAGGCAGAGGTCGCCGGCGTTAAGGTCGGCCAGCGCCGTGTCGATGGCCAGGAATTCCCCGCGGATTTCCTTCACGTCGCGCGTGCGTCGGGCGTCCTTCAAGCCGTCGCGCAGCAGGGCGAGCACCTCGCCGTCGGCGCGGCCGCGCTGGCACTGGTCCTGATAGAGGACCACCGTGTCGAAGGCATCGCCGAGGATTTCGGTCTGCTCGCGGATGTCCTCGTCACGCCGGTCACCGGCACCGCTGATGACCACCGAGCGGCGTTTGCCCGACTTCTCGGGCATCGCGTCGATCGCCTGCACCAGCGCGCGGATTGCGTCGGGATTGTGGCCGTAGTCGGCGATCAGCGTGGCACTGCGGTAGTCGAAGAGGTTGAAGCGGCCGGGAACCGTCGCCGCGTCATTGACGAACGACTTGAGTCCGGCGCGGATGACGCTCCAGCCGAGTCCCAGCGCCCAGCCGGCACCGACGGCGGCCATGGCGTTCTCGATCTGGAAGCCGATGGCGCCATTGACGGTAACGGGAACGTCCTTCAGTGCAATGCGCTCTTCCACCCCGCCTTCCATGGCGACGATTTCCTTGTCGTCGAGGAAGACGATGCGTTTGCCTTGGGCCCGGTGCATGGCCATCACCGGATGATTGCGGTCGCAGGCGAAGTAGATGACCTTGCCCGGGCAGGCGTCGCCCATGCGCGCGACCATCGGGTCGGCGGCGTTGAGCACCGCGTAGCCGGTGTCCGGCTTGACGTTCTGCACGATGACGCGCTTGACTACCGAAAGATCCTCGACGGTGCTGATGTAGGACAGGCCGAGGTGGTCGCCCTTGCCGATGTTGGTGACCACGGCCACGTCGCAGCGGTCGAAGCCGAGCCCTTCCCGCAGCACGCCGCCGCGCGCCGTTTCGAGTACGGCGGCGTCGACGCAGGGGTGCATCAGCACGTTGCGCGCGCTCTTCGGGCCACTGCAGTCGCCGGTGTCGATGCGTTTGCCCTGGACATAGACGCCATCGGTGCTGGTCATCCCGACGCGGAGTCCGTTGTTGCCAAGGATGCTGGCGATCAGGCGCACGGTGGTTGTCTTGCCGTTGGTGCCGGCGACGGCGACCAGCGGGATGCGTGCGTCGTCGCCGTCGGCGAACATGTTGGCGATGATCGCTTCTCCGACCGCGCGGCCCTTGCCGTACGACGGCTGCAGGTGCATGCGCAGGCCGGGCGCAGCGTTGAGTTCGACGATGCCGCCGCCCTGTTCTTCCAGCGGACGGTGGACGTTCTTGCAGACGATGTCGACGCCGGCGATGTCCAGGCCGACCATCTGCGCGGCGGCGATGGCGCGGGCGGCGAAGTCCGGATGCACGTCGTCGGTGACGTCGGTGGCCGAGCCGCCGGTCGACAGGTTGGCGTTGTTGCGCAGGATCACGCGCTGGCCCTTGGCCGGGACCGATTCGGCGGTGAGGCCCTCCTCGGCGAGGCGGGCGAGCGCAATATCGTCGAAGCGGATCCTGGTCAGCGAGGTGGCGTGGCCGGTGCCGCGGCGCGGGTCGGCGTTGACCTGGTCGACCAGTTCGCGGACCGTATGCACGCCGTCGCCCAGCACCATCGGCGGCTCACGGCGGGCGGCGGCGACGAGTTTGTCGCCGACGACCAGGAAACGGTGGTCCTGCCCGCTGATAAAGCGCTCGACGAGCACGTCGTCGCTGATCTTGAAGGCCACGGCGTAGGCGGCGAGTACCTGCTCCTTCGTGGTCAGATTGACCGCAACACCTTTGCCCTGGTTGCCGTCCTGTGGCTTGACGACGACGGCCACGCCGTTCTCGATGCCGATCTCGCAGGCGGCCGCCCACGCATCGTCGGCATCCTTGACCGGACGGCCGGTCGGCACGGGTACGCCGGCCGATTGAAGCAAGCGTTTGGTCAGTTCCTTGTCCTGCGCGATCGCTTCGGCGACGGCGCTGGTCAGATCGCTCTCCGCGGCCTGGATGCGCCGCTGCTTGCTGCCCCAGCCGAACTGCACGAGGCTGCCCTGGGTCAGCCGGCGGAAGGGGATTCCACGCGCAACGGCGGCATAGACGATCGAGCCGGTGCTCGGGCCGAGGCGCACGTCCTCGTCGAGTTCGCGCAGGCGGTGCAGCGCGTCGGACAGATCGAACGGCGTGTCGTCGATCGCCGCCTGGCACAAGGCCTGCGCCAGTTCGAGGGCGAGCCGGCCGACTTCTTCCTCGCTGTATTCGACCACCACCTGATAGACGCCGGCTTCGATGGTTTGCGCGGTGCGGCTGAAGGTGACCGGGCTGCCTGCCTGTGACTGCAGGCCGAGCGTGGCGAACTCGAGCATGTGCGCCATGCTGTTGATGTCGCCGTCGACGACCGGCTGGAGCAGGGCGATTTCCGGGAAGCGTGCGCGCAGACGGGCTTCGAACCCCGGGATGTTGGCGATGTCGCGCTCGGCCTCGCTGCAGGAAACGATGGCTTCGATGGCGGTGTGCCGGCTCCACAGGTTGGGGCCGCGCAGCGCGCGGATGCGTGATACGTCCATTGTTCGTGTTCCTCGCGTTATTGCTGTTCGATGAAATAGGTTTCGATGCCGGTACGCATCACGTCCTGCGATACGCCGAGCGCCCAGGCCGCGGCGACGGCGGCCAGCACGTTCTCGGTCTGCGCGACGTCCTTGCCGCCGTCGGTGAGGGGGACGTCCTTGAGCTTGGCCAGCGAAATCTCGCCCTCGGCGCAGGCCAGCATGATCTGGCCGTAGCGCACGATGACCGCGCGCCGGTCTTTTTCGAGATGCTCCGTGATGACCGCCAGCGACGGATCGTAGGCGAAGTAGATGACCTCGCCGTCGCACAGCTCGGCCATTTCCACGAGGTCGGGCTCGCGGGCGTTGAGGACGGCTGCTCCGTTCCTGAGTACCAGGTCGACCTGGGTGCGCATGACGTTGTACACCTGTCCCGGCGTGTCGATGTAGTTGCGGCCGGTGTGGCGGGCCGCCTCGATGTTGGTGATGATGCCGACCTGGCAGCGGTCGTAGGCCAGGCCTTCGGTGGCGATGGCGTCGGTGCCGTTCTCGAAGACCGCGGCTTCGATGGCCCGGTTCATCAGGGTGCGATTGGCGTATTCCCAGCGCGCGCAGTCGCCTTTCTCGGACTGGCGGCGGTCGAAAAATACGCCTTTGCTGCAGGCCAGGCCGGTGTGTTTTCCGGACAGCGTGAGCAGGCGTGCGAGGAGTTCACCGACGGTCGTTTTGCCGTAGCTGCCGGTGATGCCGACGACCGGAATGCGGCCGCTGCTGCCGTTCGGGAAGAGGTGGTCGACGATCGCCTGGCCGACCGGGCGCGGCTTGCCGACGCCGGGTTTCAGGTGCATCAGCAGGCCGGGGCCGGCGTTGACCTCGACGATGGCGCCGCCCTGTGCGGCCAGCGGCTTCGAGATGTCCTCGCAGACGAGGTCGATGCCGGCGATGTCCAGCCCGACGATGCGCGCGGCGAGCGCGGCGATTTCGGCGGTATCCGGATGCACCTCGTCGGTCACGTCGAACTCGTGGTTGGCGTTGCGCTGGATCAGCACTTCGCGCCCGTCCTCGGGAATCGAATCGGCGTCGAGCTTCTGGCGCGAGAGTTCGATGCGAGCCGCGGAATCGATGCGGATGTTGGACAGCGGATGGTTCTCGCTCGAGCCGCGGCGCGGGTCGCAGTTGATCTGCAGATCGATCAGCTCGCGCACCGTGTGCTTTCCATCGCCGGTGACTTTCACCACGTCGCCGCGGTTGGCGGCGACGAGCTTGCCGCCGATGACCAGCAGGCGGTGTTCGGAGCCGGGGATCGAACGTTCGACGAGCACGCCGCTGCCTTCGTCGACGGCGATGCCGTAGGCCATCTCGACGTCCTCGCGGCTGTGGATGTCGATGAACACGCCGCGGCCGTGGTTGCCGTCGATCGGCTTGACGCACACCGGCAGGCCGATGTCCTCGGCCGCGTCCCAGGCGTCTTCCGCGCTGTCGACTTCGCGTCCTTCGGGCACCGGCACACCGCAGGATTGCAGCAGACTCTTGGTCAGGTCCTTGTCACGCGAGATGCCCTCGGCGATGGCGCTGGTGCGGTCGGTCTCGGCTGTCCAGATGCGGCGCATGGCGGCGCCGTAACCGAGTTGCACCAGGTTGCCGGTTTCCAGCATACGGATGCAGGGAATGTCGCGGTCGTCCGCAGCATCGACGATGCTTGCGGTCGAGGGGCCGAGGCAGCGCGAGTCGGCGAGGTCGGCGAGGCGTTCGACGGCGGCGTCGACGTCGAAGGGGCGGTCTTCCATCGCCGCCATGATCAGCTCGCGCGCTTCATGCAGCGCGGCGCGGGTGACCTGTTCTTCCCAGGCGCGGACGATGACCTTGTACACGCCGCGTTCGGAAGTCTCCCGCGCCTTGCCGAAGCCGCCGGGCAGCCCGGCGAGATTCTGCAGCTCAAGCGTGACGTGTTCGAGGATGTGTGCCGGCCAGGTGCCTTCCTCGACGCGGCGCAGGAAGCCGCCGGGTTCGCCGTAGCTGCAGCGGTGCTCGTACAGGGATGGCAGCATCGCCTTCAGGCGTTGGTAGTAGCCGGGAATGGTGTTGGACGGGCAGTCCTCGAGGTCGCCGATGTCGACGATCGCTTCGAGGACCGGACGGTAGGTCCACATGCTCGGTCCGCGCAGATGGCGGATTTCCCGGAAGATGATGTCTTTTTTTGTCATGTGTTTTCCTGCGCGGGGCAGTGAGTTGCGAAGGTAAGAATGGACAGGCAATTATGGGCCGAATAACGCGGCAGGCGCCATTCGGCTGACCCGGGGTGTCAAAGGAAGCGGTCGAGGATTTTCCGGCTGTGCGCGTCGAGGGCGCCGCGGTCGCGAATCAGGTACTGGATGCCGTTGCTGTCGGCAATCAGCAGCGCCGGCGCGGCGAGGCGGCGGATGTCCTCCTCGCCCTTCAGGATCAGCTTCGTCTCGCCGCGATTGGTGACGATCGTCCAGGTGCTCGGGGTGGCGTAGCTTGAGACGTCGATGATGCGTTCGATGACCGGCATGAATTCGCGGCTGGCGAGTTCGCTTTCAACCAACTGGCGCAACTCGGCGGGCAGTTCGGCGAGCGTGTCGATCCACGCCAGTTCATGGCCGTGTGGATCGACCAGCGCGATGCCGTTGTCTGGCGCGCCGATCGGGAAGGCACGTACCGGTACGGCCTCGTGCGTCTCGCCGTCGCTGCCCGTGAAGATCAGTTTCCCGAAACTGTCGCGGTGGAGGTGGAAGTCAGGCGTCGTGTTCATTCGCGGTCTCCCTTGTCATCGCCGCCTGCTTCGAGATCCGAGCCGCCCTCGGTATCGACGTTGCGGGCCTGCGCCTGGTACAGGCGGTAGTAATGGCCTTCCCTGGCCATCAGTTCATCGTGGTTGCCGACCTCGACGACGCTGCCGCGGTCGAGAACCACCAGACGATTGGCCTCGCGCAGCGTGGACAGGCGGTGGGCGATGGCAATCGTGGTGCGGCCGCGCACCAGGTTGTCGAGCGCCTTCTGGATTTCCTTCTCGGTCGTCGTGTCGACCGAGGAAGTCGCCTCGTCGAGGATCAGGATCTTAGGATCGATGAGCAGCGCGCGAGCAATCGAGATGCGCTGGCGTTCGCCGCCCGAGAGCGCCTGGCCGCGTTCGCCGACCAGCGAGTCGTAGCCGTGCGGCAGGCGCAGGATGAACTCGTGCGCATGCGCGGCGCGCGCCGCGGCGATGATCTCCTCGCGCGTGGCGCCGGGCTTGCCGTAGGCGATGTTCTCGGCGATCGTGCCGAAGAACAGGAACGGCTCCTGCAGCACCAGACCGATGTTTCTGCGGTATTCGGCGACCGGCACCGAGCGGATATCGACGCCGTCGATCAGGATCGCCCCTTCCGAGACATCGTAGAAGCGGCAGATCAGGTTCACCATGGTGCTCTTGCCTGAACCGCTGTGGCCGACCAGGCCGACCATCTCGCCCGGCTCGATGGTCAGGCTGATGTCGCGCGTGACGCTGCGCGTGCCGTAGCGGAAGCCGACGTTGCGCAGTTCGATGCGTCCGGCGACGGCGGGAAGATGCACCGGCGTGGCGGGCTCCGGCACACTGGAGACGTGGTCGAGAATGTCGAAGATGCGCTTGGCCCCCGCCGCAGCTTTTTGCGTCACCGAAACGATGCGGCTCATCGAGTCGAGGCGGGTGTAGAAGCGGCCGATGTAGGCGAGGAAGGCGGTGAGTACGCCGACCGAGATGTCGTTGCGCGAGATCTGCCAGATGCCGAAGCCCCAGATGATCAGCAGGCCGACCTCGGTGAGCAGCGTTACCGTGGGGCCGAACAGCGACCAGACCTTGTTGACCTTGTCGTTGACTTCCAGGTTGTGCTGGTTTGCGGCGCGGAAGCGCGCGGCCTCGCGGCTCTCCTGGGCGAAGGCCTTGACCACGCGGATGCCGGGAATGGTGTCGGCGAGCACGTTGGTGACCTCGGCCCAGATGCGGTCGACCTTCTCGAAGCCGGTGCGCAGTCGCTCGCGCACGGTGTGGATCAGGAAGGCGATGACCGGCAGCGGCAGCAGCGTGACCAGCGCCAGCCACGGGTTGATCGAAACGAGGATCAGCGTCGTCATGCTGATCATCAACACGTCGGTGGCGAAGTCGAGGAAATGCAGCGAGATGAAGATGTTGATGCGGTCGGTTTCCGAACCGATTCGTGCCATCAGGTCGCCGGTACGCTTGCCGCCGAAGTATTCCTGCGAGAGCTTCAGGAGATGCTCATAGGTCGTCGTGCGCAGGTCGCGGCCGATGCGCTCGGAAACGAGGGCGAGGATGTAGGTGCGCGCCCAGCCAAGCACCCAGGCCAGCAGCGCTGCGCCGAGCAGGCCGGAGAGGTAGAGCGTGACGAGGCCCGTGTCGATCGGTTTGCCGTTCTGGTACGGGATCAGTACCTTGTCCATCAGCGGCATGGTCATGTACGGCGGCACCAGCGTCGCCGCCGTGGTCGCCAGCGAGAGCAGGAAGCCGGCGAGAAGCTGCCAGCGGTACGGGCGGGCAAAGCGCCACAGGCGGAACAGGGTCCAGGTCGAAGGCGGCGTCAGCTCTTCCTTGCTGCACACCGGGCATTCATCCTGTCCGGCGAGCAGCGGCGTTTCGCATTTCGGGCAGACGGCCTGCGCCGATGGTGCCGGAGCGATCCCGGTGACGACGAAATCCAGTTGGCGGTTGACGTGGTCGATCAGCCGCCCGGCGGCGACGTCCTGGCCGAGGGTATAGCGCCACTGCGCCTGCCGGCCGGTGGCGTCGAAAAGTTCGAGACTGCCGACGCCGGCATGGTCGCGTCGCGTCAGACGCAATCCCTCGCGCAGCGGGTGACTCTGCCATTCCGGGCTGTCGCCGGTGCGGGCGAGCAACCTGCGGTCGGTCAGGGCGACCACTCCCTTGGCAAAGTGCAGGTTGGTATTGAGGTCGATCTCCAGCCAGCTCAGGAGCCTCTCCTCTTTCGCGAGTTGCGCCTCGACGACGGGCTGCCAGGCTTCGGGCAAGGGGATCTGGGAATGTGTCGGGAGAATGGCCTGGGGGGAGGTCGGCGTGGCAGGGCTCGGGGTCATGGTCCTTGATTCGTCGCGTTTTTTGTGACCGCTGGAGGCGGCTGGCGGAATTGCCGGAGTATAACGAGTCATGCCGGCGGTGATTTGTTGAAATCTCGTAACGATCGAAAGGCAAATCCGATGACCTGATGTAAAAAACGCACATCCGGGTGTCGATGTCGGCAAGAGGCTGCCGTTTCGGATTTGTGCAGTTTCCCCCTTTTTCCTTGTCATCGGCAAAAACGGGGCATAGAATCGCCTCCTGTTTTGGGTGCCCAGCTTCGCGACAGTGGAGCCGGGTGAAACGGGAAGCCGGTGATTCTGTACCTTTGTATTTTTGTACCCTTGGTGCAGCCATTCCGGCACAGCCCCCCGCTGCTGTAGGCCTGACGATTCCGGCAAATGCCACTGTGCGGCGTATCTGTATGCGCATGGGAAGGCGCCGGAGGAGGACGAAGGCGAGTCAGAAGACCGGCCCAGAATTGGTTAGGTGTTCCCCGGGGTGGGGTGAAGCCGGCCGTCTGGCGGCGAGCAGGGCAGTTCCAGGTCTTTACTCTCGCATTCCAGGCTTCCAGCGCTCGCGCTATCGTTTTATTGCGCCTGCATTCTTCCCCGTCGAACACGCGTGTCATTGCAGCACTGTCGCTGCAGCGTTGTTTTGCGAGGGAAACATAATGCACATCATGGAGGGCTTCCTGCCCGTCGAACACGCCATCGGCTGGAGCGTGGCTTCGTTGCCATTTGTTGCCTGGGGCGTCCAATCAATCAAGAAGCGCGTCGCCGCGAACCCGGAGCAGCGCATCCTGCTCGGCGTTTCCGCCGCCTTCTCCTTCGTTCTCTCGGCCTTGAAGATTCCTTCGGTGACCGGCAGTTGCTCGCACCCGACCGGAACCGGCCTCGGCGCACTGTTGTTCGGGCCGGCGGCGATGGCGCCGATCGGCGCGGTCGTCCTGCTCTTCCAGGCGCTGCTGCTCGCCCACGGCGGTTTGACCACGCTCGGTGCCAACATCTTTTCGATGGCCATCGTCGGACCGTTCGTCGCCTACGGCGTGTTCAAGCTGGCGCGTTCGCTCGGCGCCTCGCTGGCCGTGGGCGTTTTCCTCGCCGCAAGCCTTGCCGACCTGATGACCTACGTCACCACCTCGGTGCAGCTGGCGTGGGCCTTCCCCGACCCGGCCGGCGGTTTCGCCGCGTCGCTGGCCAAGTTCGCCGGCATCTTCGCGGTCACGCAGATCCCGCTGGCGATCAGCGAAGGCCTGCTGACGGTGCTCGTCTTCAATGCGCTGGCCCGCTTCAACCCGAAGGAGTTGCAGGACATGAAACTGGCCGAGCCGCAGGAGGTACGGGCATGAAACGGACGCAGAACATTTTGCTGATTCTCGGCGTGGTGTTCCTTGCGCTGGTGCCGCTGTGGATCGTCGAGCGTCCGGCGGCCGGGCCGGATGGCGAGGAAGTGGCGATTTTCGGCGGTGCCGACGATCAGGCCAAGGGCGTCATTGCCGAAATCCGGCCGGATTATCAGCCGTGGTTCGAACCGCTGCTCGAACCGGCCAGCGGCGAGATCGCGTCGATGCTTTTTGCCTTGCAGGCAGCCTTGGGCGCCGGGTTTATCGGCTACTACATCGGCGGCGCGCGCATGCGCGAGAAGATGCGTCGCGAAATGGAAGAGGCGGAAAAGAAGAAATCGAAGCGTGAGTCCTGATACGCGTCGATTGTTCCACGAGCGTAGAAACGCAGTAGAAACGTAATGCCGCGACGTCCGAGCCAGTTGGCCCGGGCGATCGCAACAATGCAGCAGGTGCCCGCTCAGCGTCGTTGACGGGTTAAACGGGAACGGGGTGCGCGGCGAATAACGAATCCGCCGCAATGCCCCGGCTGCCCCCGCAACGGTAAGCGAGTCAAAGTGCTTCATGGCTTCTCCTCCCCGGACGGAGCCAGTCACTGGGCCGCCACGTGGCGTCAGTCATGACGTGCGCGAACGGCCCGGGAAGGCGAAGCACCGGATGCCGGTTCCGGCATTCACCCGCAAGCCCGGAGACCGGCCTGATGCAGGTGCCGCGAGCAGTTAGGCGGCGTGTGCAATTGACCTTCCGTGGGGTGCGGGGGGCGGCCAGAAATCGACCGGGGTTTTGTGCTTTTCCTCTCCCGATCCTCTTCTCCGCCCGCCGGGCAGAAGGTCGGATCAAGTGGTTTTAAAGAGGTCTGATCATGCAGCGCGAGTCCTGCACGTTACGCAGCATCCAGTTTCGCGACAGCGTCGGCGCTCTCTCCCGAATGTCACGAATCCCGCACGTTGCCCGGCTGTTGTCGGGACGCGCATTCCCGATCAATGTCGCAGAAACCGCCAATGCTTCACTGGACATGACGGCGGCGGTGGTGGACGCGGCGCCCATTCCGGTGGAACGGCGAAGAGAAGGAGGGCCTAGTTTCCTCGTTGTTCTCGGCGTGTTTCTGCCGATTTCCCTACGTTCCGTAGCCCCGACATGCTGCGCATAGCCTTCCTCGCCGTGTTGGCGCTTTGGGGCATGGCCGCCGGCGTTGTCCTTTGCCTTGCGGAGTATCTTCCGGAGCCCGGAGCCCGGAGCCCGGAGCCCGGAGCTCGGAGCCCGGAGCACCGGAGAGGCGCGATCCGTGAGCTTCACGAATGATCATGCAATAGAGGCGCTTCCGGTGTGGGCGCTGGCGAGTTCGTTGCTCGCCCATGCGCTCCTGTTCGCTGCATTCCCGTCGCGAGTTCAGCCTTCCTTGCAGCCCGCGAAGCCTGCGATCATGGCCGCTCTGATTGCTCCGGTGCGACATTCCGGCTCGGCGACAGAGCCGTCGTCGGGGGGCGGGGTTGTGGGGGCTCCAGCACGGGGGGGCGTTCCCGCCCCGGCGCCGGTCGTGGTTCGCAAGCCTTTCACGCAGCGAGTCGAGGGGCGGCAGTCGCCGCTCGAAACAATGCCCCGTCCGGTGCCTGTTTCCCCAAGGGCTCCGTCGCTTCCGTCGTTGGCGCCGTCCCCCGTCCGTGAAAATGGTTCGGGAGGCGAAAGCAATCATTCAGGCGGTCCGGACTCCGGTGCGGGGGGGCTCGCTGCCGGAAAAACGGCGGCCGGCCCGGGAGTCTCCCCGGGGGGAGGAAACGGGCCCCTGACTCCGGCCCGCTTCGACGCCGGTTACCTGAACAATCCCTCTCCGCCCTATCCAGCCCGGTCGCGGCGACTGGGCGAGGAAGGCAAGGTGATCGTGCGCGTGCGGGTGTCGTCCGAAGGAAATGCGGAAGAGGTCGAAATCAAGGCGTCCTCCGGCAGCACCCGACTCGACGAATCCGCCCTGCAAACCGTACGCCGCTGGCAGTTCCTTCCGGCACGGCGCGGCAGCGACACCGTCGCGAGCTGGGTGCTCGTGCCGGTGCTCTTCCGGTTGGAGCAATGAACGGCAAGTGGAGGGGGCGGGTCTGGAAACGGGGCGTTACGCGACTCGGCGTGTCAGTCGGGGATAAACGCCGAGCATCGCGGCCGCGGCCGTCAATGATGCAGTGACATCGACGCCCCAGTCGAACAGCGCAGCGCCGCGATAAGGAAGGAAACTCTGCACGAATTCATCACCGGCGCCCATGGCCGTCACGATGAGTACCGCACCTATCGCCCGTTCGCCCAGCGTCTTACCTCGGCCGATGAACAACAGGATGGTCAGCCCGGCGTAGGCAAGGGAGTGCAGTACCCCGCCAGGTGCGTACTCGCCGATTTCCTGGCGGGCGCCCGGAATCGAGCCGAGCACCAGGATCAGCAGGTAGATGATGTAGGCCGCCCAGGTACAGTGGGCCTGGAACCGTGGGTTGAGTAATGTTCGTGTCAGCATGGGTGCAGTTATCGCATCAACAGAAGGCTGACGGCCATCACGCCCATTCCGGCGACCAGTCCGAACAGGCTGTCGTGTCCCTTGCCGTAGGCGCGGCTGGTCGGCAGGAGTTCGTCAAGGCTGATGTACACCATGATCCCCGCGACGCCGCCGAAGAGGATGCCCATCAGTTCCGGCGGGACCACCATGCCTTGCCCGCCTGAAATGAGCAGCAGGATCAGGTAGGCTACTCCAGCGCCGATCGGCTCGGCCAGCCCACTGAGCAGCGAGTAGAGGAACGCCCGCTTGCGGTCGCCGGTGGCGTAGAAGATCGGCACTGAGACGCTGATGCCTTCCGGGATGTTGTGCAGCGCGATGGCGATGGCAATGGCAATGCCGAGGTGAGGATTCTCGAGCGCGGCGAGGAAAGTGGCGAGTCCTTCGGGAAAATTGTGGATGCCGATGGCCAGGGCGGTAAACAACCCCATGCGCATCAGCTTGTGGTGATCGTGCGTGTGGTCGTGACCCAGATGCAACGCCTCCTTGACCTCTCGCGACGGGGCCAGTGGCGCGTGTTCGTCATGTAGCGGCCGGGTTTCCCTCTCACTACGGATCTCGTGTGGATTCTCGCCGGCGGGAATCAGGTTGTCGATCAGACCGATGAGCAGCATGCCGCCGAAGAACGAACCGACGTTGACCCAGTTTCCCCAGTAGTCGCCGAATCGCTCGGTCAGGGCTGTTTGACCTTTGAAGAAGATTTCGACAAACGACACGTAGAGCATGACACCGGCGGAAAAGCCGGTGGCCACTGAAAGGAAGCGGTAATTCGTGCGTTGCGCGGTGAAGGCGATGATGCTGCCGATGCCGGTGGCTAGCCCAGCAAGCAGCGTGATGCCCAGCGCGATCCAAACATCCATTGTTGTTGTGTCCAGTACGAAGGTTTCCGCCTGCGTGGAGAAAGGCAGAGGGTGGCGCTTATCTTACGGGCAGAGGGTGGGGGCGTCCAGAACGGTGTCCTGAACTGTGGATTCGCAGCGCGGACCAAACAACGATGCTCAGTGCCAGCCACGAAACCATATCGCCAATCCCATCGCTCAGTAAGGCGCCCAACAGTCCAATGGTGTTGAGCGCAGCGAACAGGGCCGGGAGGCGGAAGACGCGCCAGAGTTCAGCCATGAACGTCAGCCCCCATTGGGCTTGTGCGGTGGCTGCGGGCCTGTTTCGCCAGCCAGAGATAGAGCCCGCTGCCGAGTACGACGATCGTGATCAGATCGAGCAGAGCCCACAGGATTTTGAGCGGCAGACCGCCATAGTCGCCGAAGTGCAACGGTTGCGAAAGCTGGAACAGCGTGACATACCACGGGCGGGCGCTGGCCTGCAGCACCTCACCGGTTTCGGGGTGAACGAGCAGCGACTGGCGCAATCGAGCGGTGAATGGCGTGTCGCCGTGCAGGATCACCGCGAAATGCTCGCGTGTGCCGAGCAGGGTGCCGGGGTAGGCGAGCATCGACAGGCGCATGTGCGGCGCCGCCGCGAGGGCGCGGTCGAGGACGTGCTGCACGCGCAGGTCCGGCGGGATGCTGTCGGGCTCGCCAGCCAGCAGCGGCGTGGCGTTGCCGGCGGCCAGTTGCGCCATTTGTTGACGTTGCCAGGATTTGAGAATCAGGTCGGCCCAGGTGTTGACCACGCCGGTGACGCCGACGACGAGCGCCCAGACCAGCGTGATGATGCCAAGCAGGTTGTGCAGGTCGAGCCAGCGGATGCGTGCAGGTCGATCGCGGCGCACGGTGCCGAAATCGAGCTTGCGCATGAAGGGGGCGTAGAGCACGGTGCCGGAAACCAGCGAGACGACGAACAGCGTGCCCATCAGGCCGAGGAACAGCTTGCCCGGCAGACCGGCGAAGAGGTCGACGTGCAGCCGGTAGGTCAGCCCCATGAAGCCGGTCCCGAATTCCGGCGTGCCGAGCAGGTCGCCGCTGCGCGCGTCGAGCGCGAGCAGCACGGCGTTGCGCTCGTCGGTATCGGTACGAGTGTCGAGCTTGACGTACCAGAGATTTGGTTCGTCCTCTTCGGCGAAGAAGTAGAGCGGCACGAGGCCCGGGCGTGCTGCGCGGGCGGTCGCTTCCACGGCGTCAAGGGGCGCGCGAGACGTACCTGCCGCCATCGGCGGCGGATGCAGGCCCGGCCGGGTCAGTTCGCCGATCTCGTCGGTGAAGATCAGCGGCAGGCCGGTCAGGCACAGCAGCAGCAGAAAAAGCGTGCAGACGAGGCTGCTCCAGCGGTGCAGCCAGGTCCACAAGCGCAGGGAACGCGCGGTCATCAGATCATCAGAAGTTGACGGTGGCGCTCAGGGTGAAGGTGCGCGGGGCGCCGAGAACGAGGTAGCCGTAGCCCGGATAGCCGCCGACCGAGGCCCAGTAGTCCCGATCGGTGACGTTGTCGACACGGGCGCGGAAGGTCACCATCTGTTCGGCGATTATTGTCACGTAGCGCGCGCCGAGGTCGAGGCGCGTCCACGATGGCACGCTGAGTGTGTTGCTTTCGTTGGCGTACTGCGACGAGGTATGCACCACGCGACTGCTCAGAGTCAGCCCGGCGATCCCGGGAGTGTCCCACTCGGCGCCAAGATTGAACTGGCGCTTGGGTACGCCGATGGCGCGGTTGCCTTCGAGGCTTTCGTCGGTCATCTTCGTCAGCCGCGCATCGAGGAAGCTGGCGCCGCCGAGCACGCGCACGCCGCGCAGCGGTTCGCCGAAGGCAGTGATCTCGATGCCCTGGTTACGCTGCAGGCCGGCGTCCTTGAAGGTGCCGTCCTCGACCATGCCGACCGGCTTGTCGGTGATGAAGTAGGACAGATTGCCACCGATCTTGCCGCCGTCGTACTTGACGCCGATCTCCTTCTGCTTGGCGACGTAGGGTTCGAGGGATGTACCGGCGTTACTGACCGGTAGTCCGTTGTAGGTGCTCGGTGCGGTGTCACCCTTGGTCAGACCCTCGATGTAGTTAGCGTAGAACGAAACCTGCGGCGTCGCCTTGAAGACGAGACCGGCCATCGGCGTGAGGCGGCTCTCGTCGTATTCCGATGCCTCGGCGCCGGTGTTGTAGTTGTAGCTCTTCTGCTCGAAGTTCTGATGGCGTGCGCCGAGCGTGAGCAGCACCGTTTCGTCGGCGAAGGCCAGCGTGTCCGCGAGGGCGACGCTGTTCGAGCGGATGCGCTCGGTGACCGTCGGCGAACTCATCGTGCCGCCGGACCAGGCGGTGGCCGGCATCGCAGCATCGACGGCGTCGTACAAGTCGCCCAGTACCGCCGACGACGACATCGCCCAGGCATTGCGCGATTCGCTGTCGAATAGGGCGGCCGAGACGACCACGGTGTGCCCGACACTGCCGGTAGCCAGCTTGCCGCGCAGACCGACCTCGGCCGTCTTCACGTGGTCCTCGCGCACGTTGTCGAAGCGGTAGGCACTTGTCGTACCGTCGGCCGTCGCCGTCGGATTGGCCAGCACGTTTTTTTCCTTGCCGTCACGCATGCCGCCGGTGATCCAGCCGGTGACGCTGTCGTTGACGTCCACCTCTGCGCGCAGCGAGCCGAAGGTCTGGCGTTCCTGCGAATAGGTCCAGGACTGGGCATGGTTGTCGCTGGCGTCGGGCGCGTCCGGGATGCTGCCGCTCGGCGTGACGCTCGGGCGCGGTTCGTCGATGCGGTGGTTCTGGTGGCCGAGGTCGGCGGAGAGGCGGAAGCCGTCGCCGCGGTAGTCGGCGCCGATCGAGAAAACACCGAGCTCGCGCTCCTCGCCATCGACCGCTGTTTCGCCGTTGCGCCGCGCGGCGTTGACGCGGATGCCGCCGCGGTCGTCCGGGCCGAAGCGCCGCGCGACGTCGGCGGCGAGATAGGTCTGGCCGGCCGATTCGATACCGGCCGTGAGTTGCGTCAGCGGCTCGGCCGGCGCGCGCTTGGGCAGCGCGTTGATCGTCCCGCCGATGCCGAAGCCGGAAGCGACGCCGACGCCACCGGAGAGGAATGTGTTCGCGCCGCGGAAAACCTCGACGCGTTCGAGCAGTTCGGCCGCCACGTACTGACGCGGCAACAGGCCGTAGAGGCCGTTGTAGGCCGTGTCGTCGGAGGCGACCGGGAAGCCGCGTATCACGTACATTTCCTGGAAGTTGCCGAAGCCGCGGGCGACGCGGACGGACGGATCGTTCTGGACGACATCGGCGACGCTGCGTGCCTGCTGGTCCTGGATCAGCTCGCTGGTGTAGGCGGTGGTGCTGAACGGCGTCTCCATGATGTCGCGGTTGCCGAGCAGGCCGACGCGCCCGCCGCGCGCTACCTGGCCGCCCGCGTACGATTTCGTCAGCCCTTCGGCGGAGGCGTCGGCGCTGGCCTGCACAACCACCGCGCCGAGCGTCGCTTCGGTGTCCGCCGCGCTGTCCAGCGGTTGGGCACCCTGTGCGTGCGCGGTGATGGCAGTTAGCAGCGGCGTGCCGACGATCAGGCCGCCGAGCGCGATGCGGCGCAAGGTGCGGGAGGGAGCAGGGGTGGTTTGTTTCATCTTTCCAATCTTTCGATAACGGGTTGGGTGGCGCTGTCAGGGGTGTCTGGGGTGAATGCGTCGGCGGATTCTCTACATCATTTCTTTTCTTGTCAATGAAAATGGTTATCATGTAAGATGAAAACGGTTGTCATCTATAGTTTTCTGTTTCAGGAGATTGGTTCGTGAAATTTGTGAAGTGCAAAAGAAAAAAAACGCTATTTCGTTTCGTTGGTCTGTGTGCCGTCGCCATGGGGGGCGCAGGTTCGGCATCGGCACTGCAGCCGTTGATTACCGACGACACCGGCACGCAGGGGGCGGGCGGCAATCAGCTCGAGGCGTCATACAACAGGGATCGCACGCGCGTCGACGGCGACACCGAACGGGTACTCACCGTTCCCCTGGGCTATACCTTCGGGCTGACCGATTCGGTCGATATCTACGCCAGCACCGCCTGGTCGCGCATCCGCGTTGCCGGAGATGACGCGAGCGGTTTGGGCAACACCGTGGTCGGCGCCAAGTGGCGCTTCTTCGAGAGCGAGGGATCCGGTACCAGCCTGGCGATCAAGCCGGAGGTGGCGATTCCGGTCAGTTCGTCGCGCGAGCGGGACGGGCTGGGTACCGGCAAGACCTCCGGTAGCCTGACCTTCATCCTCAGCCAGGATCTGCCGTTCGGCTCGATCCATTTCAACGCTGGTGTCGGGCGCGATCGTTTCCGCGATACCAACGAGAATCCGCGGACTGACTACCGGCGGTTCTCGCTGGCCCCGGTGTGGGACGTTTCGGAACAGTGGAAGCTGGCGCTCGATGTCGGGACCGAATCGGCACGCGCCGACGGCCATACGGTGCGCGCGAAATTCGCGGAAGTCGGTGCGATCTATTCGCCGAGCAAGGATGTCGATCTGGCGCTGGGTTTGATTCGCACGATCGACAACGAAGGTCCGACGTCGACGACGCATACCCTGACCGGTGGCGTGACGTGGCGCTTCTGATGAGCCAGTCGGTAGCGACGGTATGAGCGCAGCGCTTGCCGCGCCCACCCTCGCGCAGCGAAGTGGCTTGTTCGGCATCGTCGTTGGCGCGCATCTGGTGTTGCTGGGAGTGCTGACTCTGGGCCGTATCGAGGCTCCGGTGCTTGAGTCGCGCACGATCACGGTCGAGCTCCTGCCGATGGTTTCCGGCGTGCCGGCGGCTCAGCCGACGTCCGCGCTGCTGGCCCCTTCGCCGGCAGCGCCCCGGCCGACCCCGGTACGCCCGCGTCCTGCCAGCAAACCGGAGGTCAAGGCGTCCGTACCGGTTGCGAAAGCTATCGATCCGCAACCGGAGACAACGGTCAATGCCTTGCCTGCCGAATCCGCCATTTCGCCGTCGTCGAGTTCGCTGGCTGCGACGGCTGCTGCCAGTGCGCCGGCCACAAGCGGAGGCGGCTCGGGCGGCATTTCGATCGCCGGGGTCTCGCTGCAGGGCGAGGGCATGTCGCAGGCGCGTTTCGACGCCGACTATCTGCGCAATCCCGCGCCACCGTATCCAGCCATTTCGCGGCGCATGCGCGAGGAGGGCAAGGTCGTCCTGCGCGTGTCGGTGACGCCGGCGGGGACGGCGGAGAGCGTCGAGGTCAAGGTTTCTTCCGGCAGCACAAGGCTGGATGAAGCCGCGCTGCGCACGGTTCGTCAATGGAGATTCATCCCGGCGCGGCGCGGCAATGTCGCTGTACCGAGCAGGGTTCAGGTTCCCGTCATTTTCAAGTTGGAGCAGTAAGTCATGCAGGAAAACGCATTCGGTCTGGCGCATTTGTGGGCCAGCGGCGACGGTGTGTCGCATACGGTCGCCATCGCGCTGCTCGTCATGTCGCTGGCGAGCTGGTATGTGATCCTCGCCAAGGCGTGGGACTGGTGGCGCATGCGCCGGGCGGTGCGCAGTGTCGGCCGCTTCTGGGCGGCGCAATCCGTTACGGACGGGATCCGCAATCTGAGTGAAGCCGGCCTCGACAGCCCGTTCGCCCAGCTGGCCACGCAGGCGCATTGCTGCAACAGCGAGTTCGAGGCGGCCAGCGGCCGCCTGCAGTCACGCTTCGATCCTGCCGAGCAGATGGAACGGGCGCTGCGCCAGCAACTGCAAAGCACTCAGGCAACCATGGAGAACGGGTTGACGCTGCTGGCGACGACCGGGGCCACGGCGCCGTTCGTCGGCCTGTTCGGCACGGTCTGGGGTATCTACCACGCACTGGTGGCGATCGGCATGAGCGGCCAGGCGGCGCTGGAAAAGGTCGCCGGACCGGTCGGCGAGGCGCTGATCATGACCGCCGCTGGCCTGGCCGTGGCACTGCCGGCAGTGTTCGCCTACAACGCCTTTACCCGGGCCAACCGGGTCGTCATGGCCGACCTCGACGCCTTTGCTCATGACCTGCACGCCTTCTTCACCGTCGGCAAGCCGTTCGTCGCGAACAGCGCGCAGATTCATCCGATGCGCGCGCGTGCCACCGCCGGAGCCGCCTGATCATGGCGATGGGTAGTTTCAACAGCTCCGGTACGCAGGCGCCGATGGCCGAGATCAACACCACGCCGCTGGTCGACGTGATGCTGGTCTTGCTGATCATCTTCATCATCACCGCGCCCTTGCTGACGCATTCAGTCAATGTGAATCTGCCGCGAGCGTCGAGCGCACCGGCCGAGCACAAGCCGACGACGCTGCGGGTGAGCATAGACGCCGATGGAAACGTCTTGCTTGCCGGGGAGGTCGTTTCCCGGCACGAACTGGAATCGCGCTTCCGCGATGCCGTTGCCCGGGATGCGCGGGTCGAGATGCATCTGATGGCGGATCGCACCACGCGCTACGAAGCCGTTGCCGAAACGATGAGCGCTGCACGCCGCGCCGGCTTGGGCAAGATCGGCTTCGTGACCCTGCCGGTCGCGGGAACTCCATGAATTTCCATAAATTGCTTTGCAGGAAACAGAAAAGCCGGTAGAATGCCCGGCTTTCCCGCGATGCCCAGGTGGCGAAATTGGTAGACGCGCCAGGTTCAGGTCCTGGTGGTGGCAACACTGTGGAAGTTCGAGTCTTCTCCTGGGCACCATGCCATTGCTGTAAATGGCCCCGCCGACGTGGTGAAATTGGTAGACACGCTATCTTGAGGGGGTAGTGACTTCGGTCGTATGAGTTCGAGTCTCATCGTCGGCACCAGAATTTACCGGGAATAACCCGGTGCATCTCGAATCCCTCACGGGGATTTTCCTCGCTTATCTTCTTCCTGTTTCCGAGTTTTCAGTCGCCCTGCAGGCTCAGCGCGGCACGGATATCCGCTTCCAGCTTTTCCGGCGGCGTGATCGGTGCGTAGCGGCGTAGCGGAGTTCCGTCACGACCGATCAGGAATTTGGTGAAGTTCCATTTCACCCGGCGTCCGGGGAAACCGGGCAGGCGTTCGGTCAACCAGTTGAACAGGGGATGGGCGTTTGGCCCGTTGACGTCGCTTTTTTCGAAGATCGGGAACGTCACTCCGTAGTTGACCTCGCAGGTCGCGGCTATGGTTTCCGCATCGCCCGGTTCCTGGCGGCCAAACTGGTTGCAGGGAAAGCCGAGGATGACGAAGCCGTTGCCGGCGTATTTCCGGTAGAGCGTTTCGAGCCCGGCGTACTGCGAGGTGAAGCCACATTGGCTGGCGGTGTTGACCACCAATACGACTTGCCCGGCATAGCGCGACAAGGAAATCTCCTCGCCGCGCAATGACCGGGCATGCAGTGAATGAAGCGGACTCAGCCTATCCACTCGTAGAGCTCGACGCTGTCCGGGCTGCATTTGCAGCAGCCACCGCCGCAGGCGGTTCCACCCGGGAGCTTGTTCACCCGTCCTTTTCTTTCCAGTACGGTGAGCATTCCGCGCACGGCATCTGGTGTGGCATCGAGTCCGATGGCCATGTCGGTGAGCGCGGCGCGGCGGTGGGCTTTCAGGTAGTCGGTAACGCGAGACAGGATCATGGCGCTTCTCCTCAGGCTTTTTGCGACAGCGGTATGACGGCGGGCAGAGGTTCCTGCCCGTACCGCCGCAGCGCGAGAAAGGCGACGGCGAACGCGGCGATGATGCCGACGATCCATGTGGTGGCGCCTTGCGGGTTGGTGGCATAGTTGGCAGCCTGGTAGTAGAGCGTGGCGAGCCCGTAGGCGGTGCCGGTCGTCCAGGCCGCGACGAACATCGTCCAGCGCGTGCCGCTTTCCTGATAGACCGCGGCGATGGCAGCGGTGCAGGGGAAGTAGAGCAGGATGAACAGCAGGTAGGCGAAGGCGCCGGCAGCACCATCGAAGCGTTCGGCCATGGCGCCGAACGTGCCGGTGGAAACCTCTTGTTCCTCGGCGACGGCGTCCTTGTCGCTCAGGTCACCGACACTGAGACCCAGCGGGTCGGCCCAGCCGCCGAGCGCGTCGGCAAGGTTGGCCGGGATCGTGGCAACGGCTTCGGAAAGGGCGGCGCCGAGATTGAAACTCTTCTCTTCCTCGGCGGCTCCAGCGCTTTCGGCCGCATCCTTTTCCGCCAGCGCCGTGTAGGCGGCGTCGAGCGTGCCGACGACGGCTTCCTTGGCCAGCACGCCGGTGAAGATGCCGACAGCGGCGGGCCAGTTTTCCGTGGTCATGCCGAAGGGGCTGAACGCCGGGGCGATGGTACGGCCTACCTCGGCGAGCACCGACTTGTCGCTGTCCTCGTTGCCGAAGCTGCCGTCGGTGCCGACGGCGTTGAGGAAGTTGAGCACCAGCACCATCGGCACGATGACGCGCCCGGCCCTGACAATGAAGCTCTTCAGTCGTTCCCAAGTGTGCGTCAGGACGCCCCGGGCGGTTGGCAGGTGGTAGGGTGGCAGTTCCATGATAAAGGGAGTCGCTTCGCCCTTGAGCAACGAATGCTTGAGAACCAGGCCGGTTAGTACGGCCACCAGGATGCCGATCAGGTAGAGACCGAAGACCACGTTCTGACCGCTTTCCGGGAAAAACGCCGCGGCAAACAGGACATACACCGGCAACCGGGCGCCGCAGGACATGAACGGTGCCATGGCAATCGTCATCAGGCGGTCGCGGCGATGTTCCAGCGTGCGTGTGGCCATGATCGCCGGCACGTTGCAGCCGAAGCCGACGATCAGCGGCACGAAGGATTTGCCCGGCAGACCGACCCAGCGCATGAAGCGGTCCATGACGAAAGCGGCGCGGGCCATGTAGCCGGAGTCTTCCAGCACCGAGAGGAACAGGTAGAGGAAACCGATGACCGGGATGAAGGTGGCGACCGTCTGCAGACCGCCGCCGATGCCCTTGGCCAGCAGGACTGTCAGCCATTCCGGCGAACCGATGCTGCCGAGCAACTCGCCAAAACCGTCGACCAGCAACGCGCCCGCCGCCTGGTCGAAGAAGTCGATGAAGGCGCCGCCGATGTTGATGGTAAACATGAACATCAGGTACATCATCAGCAGGAAGATCGGGATGCCCAGCATGCGGTTGAGTACCACCCGATCGATCCTGTCGGTCATGTCGCGGTTGACCTGTCCGGTGACGCTGACGCAGGCGTTGGCGATGCGGTTGGCCAGGCTGTAATGGGCGTCGGCGATGAAGATGTCCAGATCGTCTTCCAGCGGATTGGCGAGGACCGACGCCTGCGCGGCAAGCGCCGGACCGACGGTCTTGTTCGCCAGATCATCGCCTTCCAGAAGGCGGACGGCCAGCCAGCGGGGGTCGATGCCCTTGGTGCCGGCGATTTTTCTTACCGGTTCGATCAGGGTGGCGATCGCTTCCTCGATCGTTTCCGCGTAGGTCAACCGTGCGCTGGCGCGTGGCTGATCCTGCGCGGCCTTGATGATGGTTTCCTTCAGCGCGCCGATGTTCTGCCCCTGCGACGCGATAACCGGCACGACCGGGCAGCCGAGTTGTGCGGCGAGTCCCCCGGCGTCAACGCGCATGCCCTTGGCTTCCGCCATGTCGGTCATGTTCAGCACGACGAGCAGCGGAACGGCCATTTCGGCTAGTTGCGTGGTCAGGTACAGGTTGCGTTCGAGGTTCGAGGCGTCGACGATGTTTACGATCAGGTCGGCTTCGCCGGAATGCACGTAGTCGCGCGCGACCCTCTCGTCAAGCGAAACCGCTCGGTCGACGACGTCCAGCGAGTAAGTGCCCGGGAGGTCGACGACCTCCACTCGCGTCTCGCCGATCCGGTACTCACCGGACTTGCGCTCGACGGTGACGCCCGGCCAGTTGCCGACTTGCTGCCTGGCGCCGGTCAGCGCGTTGAACAGGGTCGTCTTGCCGCAGTTGGGGTTGCCGACGAGGCCGATCGTAAACTGGTCTTTCATCACACTTTCTCCACATCCAATGCTGCGGCTTCTTCCTTGCGCAGGGAGAGCGCGAAACCTCTCACCCGGATCTCGATCGGGTCACCCATCGGGGCGACGCGCGTGATGCCGATCTCGGCGCCGGGAGTCAGGCCCATGGTCAACAACTTGCGGCGATAGTCCTTGCCGGCTTCGGCAAAGCCGACGATCCGGGCGCGCTCGCCGACGCTCAATTCACTGATCTTGGTCATTTCGTCTTCCTTGATTGATTTCAAACCGGTTGCGAGGGCGCCACCATGATCTTGTGCGCCATGCCGCCACCGAGGGCGAAGCGGGTCTCACCGCGCATCACCACGAGGCCGCCGCCCTGGCGCTGGCGCACGACCAGTTCGGCGCCGACATTCAGTCCCATCTCGGTCATCCGCCGATCGAGGCCGGCGCCGCCCTTGAGTGCGACGACGCGCACGCGCGCGCCTTCATCGGCCATCATCAGGGGAAAACAACTGGCGTTCATCGCGTGTCCTTGTATCCAAAGCCGGGACGTCTCGGCGGGCGTGGGCCACTTTCTGTATCCGGAGCGTCCAGGTGAGATGGTAACTTATAAATAAGAACCAGTCTCATTATATTTTAAAAAACGTCGTCGGGGGCGTGGTTTTTTGTGAAACGGCAGGGGAGGGTCTCTCGCCGGAAGGGAGGCTGCTGACGCGGAACGCTGTCCGGCTGGGCGCATTGTCCGAGTCGATGCGCACCTGTGGCGACGAGGAACTCGCAGGCGGAATCGGGCCGTCGTGCCGGCCCGTTGTTCGTAGGAGGGGGAATTACGCCGGCAACAGCCGGCGTAACGAGTGACGCTTACAGCACGTTGGCGAGGAAGCGGCGGGTCCGTTCTTCCCTGGGCGTGTCGAAAACCGCTTCCGGCGTGCCTTCCTCGACGAGGATGCCCTCGTCCATAAAAAGCACGCGGTCGGCAACGCGCCGGGCGAACCCCATTTCGTGCGTGACGACGACCATGGTCATGCCTTCTTCAGCCAGCGTCTGCATGACGTTCAGCACTTCACCGACCATTTCGGGGTCGAGCGCCGAGGTTGGCTCGTCGAAGAGCATGATCGCCGGTTGCATGGCGAGCGCCCGGGCGATGGCCACACGCTGCTGCTGCCCTCCGGAAAGCTGGTTGGGGTACGCATCGATCTTGTCGAGCAGGCCGACCTTGACCAGCAGATCGTGTGCCCGCTGCTTCGCCTCCGCGGCTGTTACGCCGCGAACTTTGGTTGGCGCCAGCGTGATGTTCTCGAGCACGGTCTTGTGCGGGAAGAGGTTGAAGCGCTGGAACACCATGCCGATTTCCGAGCGCAGCGCGTCGATGTCGGTGTGGTTGTCGTGCACCGAGGTGCCGTGCACCAGGACGCGGCCACTGCTGGCTTCTTCCAGGCCATTCAGGCAGCGCAGGAAAGTGCTCTTGCCCGACCCGGACGGGCCGATCACGCAGACCACCTCGGATGCGGTGACTGTGCAATCGATGCCGCGCAGTACCCGCAAGTCGCCGAAGTCCTTGGTCAGACCTTCAACGCGTATCACCTCGTCCATAACGAGCCTCCAGTCTCTTTACCGCCCAGGCGAGGCCCAGCGTCAAAATCCAGTACATGAAAGAAATCGTGAGGTACGGTTCCCAGTAGCGGGAATAAGCGCCGGCAACCGTACGCGCCGTATAGGCCAGCTCGGCGAGTCCGATTGCCGAGATCAGCGACGAGTCCTTGAGCAGTGCGATGGCGTTGTTGCCCAGCGGCGGCAGCATGCGCCGGAATGCCTGCGGCAGCACGACGTGGTACATCGTTCGCGAGAACGACAGGCCGAGCGAGCGGGAGGCTTCGACCTGTCCCTTGTCGATCGACTGAATGCCGGCACGGAAAATCTCGGAGATGTAGGCGCCCGAATTGAGCGTCAGCGCGAGGACGCCAGAGAGGAGAGCGCCGTAGTTTTGTTTCAGGCTGCGTGCGGTTTCACCCGAGATGAGCAGTCCGTCCGCGGGGTTGATGAACAGCGGCAGGACGGCGAAATGAATGAGCAGGATCTGCACGAACAACGGCGTTCCGCGAAAGAAACTGACGTAAACCGTCGACGGCCAGCGCAAGAGATAGCGGCAGATCTGGCGGGCCGGCGAGTGACGCGCGTCGGCCAGGCGTGCCAGTCCGATCGCCAGGCCGAGTGCTGTGCCCTGGGTGATGCAAATGAGGGTGACGAGGATGGTGATTTGCAGACCGTGCCAGAACATCATCGCGTATTCGGCGATGATGTCGGCACGGAACCATCCGAACCAGAGGATCGGATCCATGGATCAGGCTGTCTTCTGCTTATTGCGCGGGCAGAACGGGCGCTTCAGCCTGGAACCACGTCTTGTAGATCTTGGCATAGGTGCCATCGGCCTTGATTGCCGTGAGGCCGGCGTTCAGCTTGTCGAGCAGTGCCTTGTTGCCTTGCTTCACGACGATGCCGAAAAACTCCTTCGGGAAGTTCGGGTCGCTGACGGTCTTGAGCTGCTTGTGTTCCTGCACGCGGAAGGCGATCACGCCGTTGTCGCCGATGACGGCGTCAACCCCGCTGTTGGCCAGTTCGGCGATGGCCACGGGCGTGCTCTCGAAGCGCTTGATGTCCGAGCTGGTCTTGCCGAACTCGCGCGAGGCGATGTCGTCGCCGGTGCTGCCGGTTACCACGGCAACCTTCTTGCCGGCCAGGTCCTTCAGACCGTTGACCGTGCTGTCCTTGTGCACGCCGATCAACTGTCGGGCTTCGAAGTACGGGGCCGTGAAGTCGTACGACTGCTTGCGTTTTTCGTTGATCGTCACGCCGGAGATGACGAGGTCGACGTCGCCATTGTTCAGTGCGGCGAAAATTCCGGTCCACGGCGTGTTGACGATCTTGATCTGCAAGCCGGATTTTTGCGCGATGGCCTTGATGATGTCGATATCGTAGCCGACGATTTCCTTGGTCGGACTTTCGTAGGCGAAAGGGCGATACGTGGCGCTCGATCCGACGACGAGTTCCTTGGCCTGGGCAAAGGCGGAACTGCTGGCAACCGCGGCGACGGCGAGAGAAAACAGGAGCTTTACGGGAAACTTCATGTTCTTGTTCCTTATTGAGGGTGACTGGAGTATCGCCGAGAATTCGCAAGCGACACGAGGGCGCAATTGTAGTCGCAAGTAGCCACAAGCGGCAGATGCTGGCACGTTTCGTGCCGGCCGTGTTCTCCAGCCGTCCATGCGCCTCGGGTATAGTCGGTCCCTTTTCCCGCTCCCGGAAGTACCAAGATGACCGAATCGCTCGTTCCCGCCCGCCTCGAACTCGGCCCCGACGGCACTCCGGTGTCGGAGCGGTACGGCGATGTCTACCACTCGGCCGCAGGCGGACACGCACAGGCCAGGCATGTCTTCCTTGGTGGCAACGGCTTGCCCGGGCGCTGGCGGGGGCGTGCGGAATTTTCCATCGTGGAGACCGGGTTCGGTCTCGGGCTGAATTTCATGGCGACCTGGCTGGCCTGGCGGAGTGATCCGCAGCGCTGCGAACGCCTGCAGTTCATCTCCGTCGAGAAGCACCCGTTTTCGGCGCGCGATCTGGCGCTGGCGCACTGCGCCTGGCCCGAGTTTTCAACTTTGTCGGAAGAGCTGTGTTTGGCTTGGCCCGAACTGGTGCCCGGAGAACATTGTGTCAGCGTGGACGATGGGCGTGTCGTGCTGCGCCTGCTCTTTGGCGATGCAAACGATGCCATGGCTTCGCTTGCAGCATCTGTCGATGCCATCTATCTCGACGGCTTCTCCCCGGCAAAGAATCCCGAACTGTGGTCGCCAGCCGTGTGTCGGCAACTGGCGCGTCTTGCGCACCCCGGCTCGACGCTGGCGACGTGGTCGGTCGCTGGCAGTGTGCGCCGGGCGCTTGCGGCGGCCGGATTCGAGGTCGCTAGATGCCCCGGTTTTGCAGGCAAGCGCCAGATGCTTTCGGGGTGCTATGTCGGTGGCGATCGTTGCGCGGAAACACCTTTTTACGATCAGGGGAAAAAGGCGTAAACTGCCCGTTCGCCCTATCAGGCGTCAAATTGCCGCGTTGCGGCCCTTTTTCAGCGATTGACTCTCATGAAAACCAGTACTCTGCAGAAACCGGCGGCGCAGATTGTTTCGCCCGATTTCGACTCGATTTTCTCTTCCCGGGCAAAGGCAATCCAGAGTTCGGCCATCCGCGAAATCCTCAAGGTGACGGAGCGTCCCGAAGTAATTTCCTTCGCCGGTGGTCTGCCTGCGCCGGAAACGTTCCCGGTCAAGGAAACGCTGGTGGCCATGGAGCGGGTACTGACGGTAAGCGGCAGGGAAGCGCTGCAATACAGCACGACGGAAGGCTTTGCACCGTTGCGCGAGTGGATCGCGAAGCGCAACAGCACGCCGGACGCGCCGGTGCATCCCGATCAGGTGCTGATGGTCTCCGGTTCGCAACAGGGGCTTGACCTCCTCGCCAAGGTCTTGATCGATCCGGGTGACCGGGTACTGGTCGAAACGCCGACCTATCTCGGCGCATTGCAGGCGTTCTCGCTGTTCGAGCCAAAGTACGTTTCCATCCCGTCGGACGGTGATGGCGTGATTCCCGAGGCCATGGACGAATCGCTGCGCGGGGCGAAATTCCTCTACTGCCTGCCGAATTTCCAGAACCCCACCGGGCGCTTGCTGGCCGAGGAACGTCGCTATCAGCTGGCTGAAAAGGCGCGCGAACTCGACCTGCTGATTCTCGAAGACGATCCGTACGGCGAACTCTCCTACGCCGGCGATACGCCGCCGTCGATTCGTTCGCTGGCGCCGGAACGCACAGTCTATATGGGGTCGTTTTCCAAGGTGCTTGCCCCCGGCATCCGCCTGGGTTATGTGATTGCTCCGGAAGCCTTGCGCGCCAAGCTGGTACAGGCCAAGCAGGCGACCGACCTGCATACGTCGACGCTGTCGCAAATGGCAGCCTATGAGGTGGTCAAGGATGGCTTTCTGGACTCGCACATCCCGACGATCCGCAAGCTCTACAGCGACCAGTGCCAGGCCATGTTGTCCGCCCTGGCGCGGCACATGCCCGAAGGGGTTAGCTGGAATGCGCCGAAGGGCGGGATGTTCCTCTGGGCCGAACTGCCGAAGGGCATGGACGCTGCGGCCTTGCTCACCAGGGCGGTGGAAAACAATGTCGCTTTTGTTCCGGGGGTGCCTTTCTTCGCCGAGAATCCGGTGATCGAAACCCTGCGTCTGGCCTTCGTGACGGTTCCGCCGCCACTCATCGAGGAAGGCGTCAAACGTCTGGCCGAGTTGATCCGCGCCAGCTGCTGAAACGGTCACGCCCAAGAAAAAGCCGGAACATCCGCGAGGGTGTTCCGGCTTTTGTCATGCGTCGATAAAACTAGGCGGCGGCCAGCCGCTTGAGTACCAGTTCGCGCGGGAACAGCGCGACGACCGCGTCGACCGACGGCGTCTGTGCCTGGCCGGTGAGCAGCACGCGCAACGGCATCGCCAGCTTCGGCATCTTCAGACCATGCGCGCCGATGCACTGCTTGATCAGGGCGCCGATCGCCGGAGCTTCCCAGGCGACGTCCCTGATGCCGGCGATGAAGTCGGCCAGCGCCGGCTTCGCTTCCGGCGTCAGGTGCTGCGCCAGCAGTTCGGCGTTGGGCGTCAGGTCGATGTAGAACACTTCGGCAGCGTCGGCCAGTTCATTGAGATTGGTGACGCGCTCCTTGTACAGGCCGATGATCGCTTCGAGCGACGGTGTTTCGGTGACGACGACCCCGCGCGTTTCCAGGCGCGGCTTGACCAATGCGGCCAGGCGCGCGTTGTCGGCGAGCTTGAGGTAGTGGGCGTTGAGCCAGTTCAGCTTTTCGGTGTTGAACTGCGCGGCCGAGGGGGTGATGTGGTCGAGATCGAACCAGGCGCAGAACTGTTCCATCGAGAATACCTCGTCGTCGCCATGCGACCAGCCGAGGCGGGCGAGGTAGTTGAGGACGGCCTCCGGCAGGTAGCCGTCCTCGTGGTACTGCATGACGCTGACTGCGCCGTGGCGCTTGGAGAGCTTCTGGCCGTCGTCGCCGAGAATCATCGACAGGTGCGCGTAGAGCGGCACCTCGGCGCCGAGCGCCTTCAGGATGTTGATCTGGCGCGGCGTGTTGTTGACGTGGTCGTCGCCGCGGATGACGTGGGTGATCTGCATGTCCCAGTCATCGACGACGACGCAGAAGTTGTACGTCGGCGTACCGTCCTGACGGGCGATGATCAGGTCGTCCATCTCGGCATTGGCGATCTCGATGCGGCCCTTGACCAGGTCGTCCCAGGCAACGACGCCGTCGGTCGGATTTCTGAAGCGGATCACCGGCTGGACGCCGGTGGGTGGCGTCGGCAGCGTCTTGCCCGGCTCCGGGCGCCAGGTGCCGTCATAGCGCGGCTTCAGTCCCTTGGCGCGTTGCTCCTCGCGCATCGCGTCGAGTTCTTCCGGCGTCGTGTAGCAATAGTAGGCGTGGCCGTCGGCGAGCATCTGCCGGATCACTTCCTTGTAGCGATCCATGCGTTGCATCTGGTAAAACGGCCCCTCGTCATGCGCGAGACCCAGCCACTCCATCCCGTCGAGAATCGCCTGTACCGCGGCAGGGGTCGAACGCGCGACATCGGTATCCTCGATGCGCAGGACGAATTTGCCCTGATGGTGGCGGGCAAACGCCCAGGAAAACAGCGCGGTGCGCGCGCCGCCGATGTGCAGGAAACCGGTCGGGGAAGGGGCGAAACGAGTGCGAATCATGATTACGGGCCGAAAAGCGAAAGGCCGTATTGTAAGGGATGTTCGCCCGCGCACGGGGCGCTGGGCGGGCCGAATGCCCGTCCCGAGGGCATTCGGCGGGTCTTGTCTCAGTAGCCCGGTGGCGGAGGCGGCGGGTTGCCGGGCGGTGGTGCGGGAATGGTTCTGCCGTCCGTCGTCGGTGGTGATGAATAGGTAACCGGCGCCTGTTGCAGCGTTCTGGCCATTTCGGCAGAGACCGGAACCTTGTGGCCGCGCGCGTACATGCACTGGATGTAGGCGTTGTCGTACTGGCGCTGTGTGCCGTAGGCTGAGCGCTGGCCCGTTTCCGATCCTGCGACGGTGCCGAACAGCAAGCCGGTGCCTGCGCCGACGCCGGCGCCGCTTTTGCCGCCGATTGCCGCGCCGGCCACCGCGCCGACCGCGGTTCCAAGAGCCGCGCTGCGTACCGTCGAGTCGCTGGCAGCTTTTTCCGCAGTCGTGCCGCCGATCTGGTGGAACGCATAGCGCTGGCATTCAGCATCGTCAAAGCGGAACTGCTCGAACGTCTTTCCCGTGCCGGGCAAGGCCATCTTGCTCGGACCGGTCGGTATGCTGGTGCAAGCTGCGAGGGCGACGATGGCCACAAGCCCGAATGCGACGTGGATTTTTTTCATGATCGTTCTCCGGGTTACCTGCCTGATTGCGGACGGGGAAGGACCTTCAACCATCCGCCGCGGCATTCGCGCACGTCGGGATAGTAGCCTTCGGGCGACTGACAGTAGTACCAATAGCCGGAGGGTACGACCGTTTCCGCGGGAGGTGACTGCTCGATATAAACGGGTGGTGCCGGCTGTTCGATTACGACCGGGGGATAGTACGGCGGATAATAGTAAGGATGCGGGTAATACCACGGTCCCCATACCGGACCGACGACAATGCCGACGCCGACACTGCTGTGGCGATGCGCCCGGTCGGCAACCGCATCGCCGATGGCGCCGATACCGAGCAGAAGAGCCATGGCAACGGATAGCGCTTTTTTCATCTGAAACCTCTTTGCAGACTCGAACGAAAACAATCTTGCCGGAGAGTCCGTCTGTCCGGCGGGGTGATATTTTGAACCGATTCAACTCCATCGGCAGCGCCGCGCACGGGACGTTTGTAACGATATGTTTCGAGTGCAGTGCTCGCCTCGTGTATTGGATGATGGATATCTGAATGTTAAATAATTTGACCACGTGCCGCGCTTATGGTTAAATATCGCGCCTCTAACGGGCAGTTAGCTCAGCGGTAGAGCACCGCCTTCACACGGCGGGGGTCACTGGTTCGATCCCAGTACTGCCCACCAGTTCGAGATCGACGGAAACCCGCACAGCGCAAGGCTCTGCGGGTTTTTTGTTGTCTACGCGATTCGAGTTGAAATTTGGTGGATTCTGCGTTTGGCCCACCCTTGGCCCAGATCTGGCCCATCGTTGGCCTTTCGGCTTGAACCAATTAACGAACAGTTCCCACAACGACTACTGCTTTCTTTGCCCAAGTTCCTTACAAGGATCCGGTTGTTGAGGTGTTTGAGCCTCTCGGGTCATAGGTTGAGGAGTCTGGTATGTGTTCAACCAGTTGCTCAATTCGGCAACCAAAATAGCTACACAGGCGATCTAGCACATCTGCTGTTGGGTTGTATCCGCGATGGTTGGCCAACTTGGAGAGCGTCATCCGATGGATGCCTGTGCCGTCGGCGATTTCTACGAGCGTTACAACGCGGTTCTCTCGGAACTCTTTTTCAGCTATCAGTTCTTTCAATCGGAATCGAAGCATCACGACACCTTTGTTGTGCAAGTGATGCGTAAATATATCAAAAATAGTTGACAAACTGCATTCAATGCCTGCAATGGGCTTTGTGTGATGCATATATGCTTCATACAAAGCCCATTAAATTCATTGGAGATTGTCGATGAGCGCAACTTATCTTACAACCGACGAGCTTTCGTCTCGAATTAAATACGATGCCCGCACCATCCGAGAACGCTTAAAGGATAGCGTTCTCATTGAAGGAACTCACTATATACGTCCTTTTGGTGGGCGCAAGATTCTCTATATCTGGGAGAAGATCGAAGAGGATATGGGGGCTGCAAAAATGCAGGTCTTCTCAATCCCCATGGCTAATGGAGGAATGTGCCATGGGTAGTATTCGCAAACATAATCAGACGCAAAACCTATTCTTTGACTTTCGGTTTAAAGGCGTTCGCTGTCGTGAGTACACGGTATTGCCCGATACTCCAAGTAACCGAAAAAAGATGCTGAAGCTGATGGATAACATTGAATCAGCAATTTTGCTCGGCACCTTCAACTACCGCCTGTTCTTCCCCAACAGCAAGAACGCTGCGAAGTTCGACGTAATTGCCTCGGGTGTGAAAGCGGAGGATGTTTCGGCGCCCTCGACGCCGATGACCGAGGCCGTCAATAAATCCAGCCCGCTGTTCAAAGACTTCGCCGAAACCTGGTTTTCAGAGAAATCGATTGAGTGGCGCGCGTCGCACAAGAAGACCGTGCGCGAGGTGATCGACAAGCGGCTTTGTCCTCGTTTCGGGGAACAGGAGGTCGGCAGAATCACCAAGGCAGACATACTCTCGTTCCGTGCAGATCTCGCCAAAGTTCAGGCACGGGGCAAGACCAGTGTGTTGTCCAACCCGCGGATCAATAAGATATTGAACCCGCTGCGGCAAATCCTCAATGAAGCGGCCGACCGATTCGATTTTCGCACGCCTTTCCAGAACATCAAACAACTCCGGGTCAAACGGGTCGACGTCGAGCCCTTCACCCTGGACGAAGTCAAACGGATGATCGATACCGTCCGCGCCGATTTCCGAAACTATTTCACCGTTCGCTTCTTCACCGGGATGCGTACCGGTGAGATCGACGGGCTGCAATGGAAATACGTCGATTTTGAACGCCGGCTGATCCTTGTTCGCGAAACCATCGTCGATGGCGAAGAGGAATACACCAAGACCGACGGCAGCCAGCGCGACATCCAGATGAGCCAGGTCGTCTATGACGCCCTGAAGGAACAGGAGCAGGGCACTCGCCACCTCTCCAAATTCGTCTTCTGCAACCGCGAAGGCCATACGCTTGATTACCGCAACGTCACCAAGCGCGTCTGGCAGCCCCTGCTTCGGCACCTTGGACTCAAGGTTCGCCGTCCCTATCAGAGCCGCCATACCGCCGCCACCCTGTGGCTGGCCAGCGGTGAATCCCCGGAATGGATTGCTCGGCAACTGGGCCATACGACGACGGAGATGCTCTTCCGGGTGTATAGCCGCTACGTTCCCAATCTCACCCGGCGCGACGGCTCGGCCTTCGAACGCCTGCTGACGTCGGCGATCGGCGACGGCGGCCGTCAGGTTGTTGTCCCGGATAACAGCACCGCCACCCAAGCGATGGGGGAACGGGCATGAACACTCAATTCGCGAGCCTGACGGCAACCATCACGCCGACCGTGGTGCACGCCCATTACCGGCTGACCAGCCTGATGCGTCTCCCCGGCAAGACCGGGCCGGGCGTCTACAACGAAGCCACCCTCTATTACGCGGGAGAAGCCCTGCGCATCGCCTGGACCTCACCGACCGTCGACAGCCGCCTGCGCCGGGGCGACATCGTCACCGTCCGGGAAGGGCGGGCGAGGGCGCGGCAGTCCGCGATGCTCCCGGTGCTGCGTATCACTCGCGTCGACCAACCGGTGGCCGCGGTCAATCCGTTCAAACTGGTACCGCCGTCATGGGTTAACGACCGTACGATCGCGCAGCGCGCCACGGCGCTCTGGGAGCAGATGGAACGCCCGCTGCAGCATCTGGTGAATGCCGTGCTCTGGGACGGCGCGCGTTTCTACCGCTACGTCACCGGACCGGTCTCGACCGCCGATTATCCCGCCCCGCCCGGCGGCAATTTCCGCCGCGCCGTCGCGCTCGCCGAAGAAGCGCTGTTGCTGGCCAACGGCTTGCCCAATGTCGCGCGCGGCGTGCTCATCGCCGCCGCCCTGTTGCACGATGCCGGCAAGGCGGATGATTTCCGTCTGGCACCGGATGGCCGTGGCCTGACCCTGAGCGAGCGAGGGCGCTGGATCGGTTACCAGAACACCATCCTCGAATGGCTGGCCGTCGCCCGAACCAAGGCCATCGTACCGGACGCCGTGTACCTCCTTCTGATCCACGTCTTGGTGGCCCTTCGCCGACCACCGGAATCCCCGCAGGCGATCGAAACCGCCATCCTGAATGTCGCACGCGGCTTCGTCGACAGCCCCGAACGGCTGCGTCGGGACGACAGGCTCATCGCGTGCGCCCCGCAGTCCCTACACTGATCAACGCTCGCGGTGCCGTCGACACGACGTTGACGGCGCCGCCCCAAGAAATACGGAGATTTTCATGACTCAACCGACGTTCATGCTAGGCTGCCGCACCGAATGGCAGCGCCTCAACACCACCGGTCTCTCCGAAGCGGAAGGGCTATTCCCTACATTCAAAGCCGCATTTCGGGAGTCATGGGTGGACCATTTCGCCGCGCTGCGCGTCGTGTGGCGACTCGTCGCCCAGAGCGGGCGACGTGGGTGAAGGAGCGGACGCCCATGAAGCCCCATCGCTGCCCTCCCACCCGGACCACGGTCCGCCTGAAACCCGGACGGCTTCTCCGACTGCCTCCCCGCTTCCTCAAATACGCGGGTTGGCGAACTGGAGACGTTCTGCTCGTGCAAATCGAAAATGCCCATCTTGTCTGGACACGGCTGCCGGATGAACGGACCTGGCGGATCGATCGTCTGCGCCGGCGCACCGGATCAACGGCGAACAGTGATGCAGCCAGCCGAAGAATCCGAACCTTCGGTGATTTCCTTGGCCTGCGACGGGAACGAACCGGGCAAACGAAATTCTTTGACTCGATACTCGACTGTT